>CAZLMF010000082.1:0-4969 GCA_964560565.1 uncultured Oscillospiraceae bacterium | reverse complement strand
ATTTGAATTTTATTAAGAGCAGCAGTTGTTGCTGAAGGATTGTAAGTTGTAAAGTTAGTAGCGGTTTGTGCGTTTGCTGGATTTAGATGACCCAGAACAAAGTTACCCGCAGAGTCAACTAGGTAGCCCTCGTTGTCAATAGTGAATATGCCTGCACGGGTGTAAGAAATATTACCCGATGGGTCTTGAACCATGAAGAAGCCTTCGCCCGCGATTGCCATATCAAGCGCATTGCCTGTGCTTGCAAAGCCTGAACGTGACATCATGGTATCAATGGAGCCTACCTGTGATCCGTAGCCTATTTGGCTTGGGTTTGTGCCGCCTGACGCTGCTGATCCAGCCGTTGCATTTCGCATTGTCTGGTAGAATACGTCCTGAAATGTAACACGGCTGCCCTTAAAGCCGTAGGTGTTGACGTTTGCGATATTGTTACCTATAACGTCCATTTTCTGCTGGTGAGTTTTTAGTCCTGAAACGCCTGAATATAATGATCTTACCATTTATAAGCTCTCCTTTTTATTCTGCGTAAAAGTACGCAGTAAAGTTACATCGACTTATTTGGTAACCGTAAAAGCCCTTCAATCAGTCGGGGCTTAAGACCTCCATACGGTCCGGTCTATACAATAACGGTTGAGTCAATGTTTGTGAATATTGTTCCTTGGGAATCGAAGTCCTCGCTTGCCATGGCTGTGATTACTGTGTTGTTCTTAACGCTAACCACGAATGCGGTTTGGTCAAGGATTACAAGTGAATCATTTGAGCCTTTTGTTTGAGCAAGCTCGACTGCTTTGTTGAGTCTTTCAAGCCTGTTGCCTTCACTTAGGTCGATATTACGTTGCTCTAGCCTATCTAGTGCATGCCTTGAGAATTCCACGCCCGAAGTGCGTTCCTTTTCAAGTAAGCTGCGAAGGGTTTGCTCGAAGGACACGGTGTTTTCGGTTGAAACGGAGGTATTGTTCCCTGAGGGAGTAGCTCCTACTCTGTTGCCCGTTGTAACCGATAAGTCATTGCGAAGTCGTAAGTACTCGCTAATTAGCATTTTATCACCACCCAGTTAATTGCTATCTGTTTTTTCGTAAACTCTTCTTAAACATAATTAGAATTTTCCTGCTGTGCCAGCATTGATTCAAATAAATCTGATACCATTTGCTGTTCCGATGATAATTCTTCAGTTCCTGCTGTTTCCTCAGCTCCAGTTTCTTCGGTTTCCTCGGTTTTAGGGACTTCGCCGATTGCCATGATATTCTTCATTTCAACCGTTTTGCCGTTTACTGTGTAAGTGAAGCTATCGCCGGACATTTGAATACCTGTAATCACACCTGTTTCCACATCTACCTTGCCTGCTGCACCTGTTGTTGCAACTGTGACAGTTTTACCTATCATTGATGATGCAAAGCTTGCATTTGAGAAGTATGTGAGGTTTTGCATGGTTTGCAGTGAGGTGAACTGCGCAAGCTGTGAAACAAACTCGGTGTTGGAAGTTGGTTCCATTGGATCTTGGTTGTTCATCTGTGCCACTAGCAGCTGAAGAAAGACATCGATTGAAACGGTGGTGTCGCTATCCTTGGAAAAGTATTCCTTATACTTTTCGTAGTTGGTTTGAGCTGCCGATGTGGGTGAAATGCTGTTGAAATCTGGCATAATGCCTCCTTTACGCGTATGCTAAAAATGCTGATGTTGGTCTTGCCACTTGCGAAACAGGCACATTTGCCACTTGTTGCGGCTGTGCAGCTGTCCATGTTCTTTGAGCTGTTGAGGAGTTGTTGTTTTGTCCGCCTTGACGGTTGAAAAATGATGAATCTCCAAAAAGCTGCGTTGCAAGCTCGCTTGGTTGTGCGCTTGTTACTGTGTAGCTTTCGACGCTGATGCTGCTTAGCTTGAGGTTGTCTGTAAGCAAATCGCCTCTTTGTGCTAGAAGCTGTTGCGTCAGCTTGTTCTCAGCTACAATGTTGATTGTGAGCTTTGAGTCCTCCATAGTGAGCTTAACTGTTATTTTCCCTAGGCTTTCAGGCTCAAGGAGCATAGTAAACTCGCTTTTAGGAGAAAGCTCGGTACTAAGGGTTTGCAATCGTTCTGCAATTTTGCCCTCTACTTGAGCGGTAACGCTTTCAGGGGATATCGTCTGCTCTGAAGCTAAAACTTCTGCCGTCTGGATAGGCTGCGCTTGAACGCTCATTTGCGCTTGCAGGGTGGTATCTCTTTCCACTGCTTGAATGGGTTTTTCAGCCTGCAGGGCAATTTGCTTTGCCTCACCTGATACCATAATGCTTGGGCGTAGGGCGGTTTCACTTTGCAACCTTGTGATTAGCTCATTTGTTTGCTCCGCTTGAGATGGGGTGTAGCTTGTAGCTTGGATTTCAGCGGTTTGGGTCTGAGCAGAAACAGTGGGCTGTCTAAAGTTGTCTGTGGGCAATCCCTCTTGGAAGCTTTCCGCCTTTGGCAAGCTAGCATCTACGGAGAATTGCGGTAGGTCAACTTGCACTTCACTTTGCGGTGCGCTTGCTTGATTTGCGACCTGAAATACTGCTTGGTTTTGCATTTCCATTGCTTGTGTAGATAAAGTTGCGCTTTGTGTGGAGCTAGTAGTAGCATTGTTGCTGATTGGAGAAATGCTCTGTGACGCTTCCTGCGAATTAGCTATGTAGTTGTGCTGTGCATTTTGCTCTTGATTTTGATAAAGCATTGCAGCTAAAAGCTGTATAACCTCATCGCTTAGCTCTTTTGTGGTTTCCTCCTCGGTTATAACCGGCTTTAGGATGAAGGCAATGCCTAGCTTATCAAGCGCTTGGAATAAGCTTTCTGATGCGCTTTCCTTGCCATTTGCGTAAGCTGTTAAAAGCTCACTTAGCTCACTAAGTTCATTCGGTGTCAGAAGACTCAAAATGCTCATTAACCCTTCGACATCGCTGATTGACATTAACTGCGGCAAAGAGGTTTCGCTAACTGAATCGGTTTCTTGCTGCCCGTCGAGTCCACTTAGCAAAGCTTTTAGCGCAAGCTCAAAGCTTTCGCCCTGAGGTATTTCGGTGTTGCCTTGACTGGGTATGCTCGAAGGCGGCAACTGCTCGGTCGAAATCATCGGTAGTACATTCATGTGTTCACCTCGCTTTCCATGCCGCTTATGCGGCAAATTCTATACAAGCCATATGGCATTGATAGCGTTAATTGGAGTAGGTGCTGTTGGTGACAAACTCCTCGATAAAAAGCTCGTCCTCCTTTTGCTCGCGCTTTTTGTAGTCCTCTAGTTGATGCTCTTTGAGCTTTTCAATGGAGGATACCTCCTTAGTAAGCTCCACTACAACAAGCAGTTGTTTTTCAACTCTAACTTCTGTGCTTGCAATTTTAACGTCAAGCCCGTCTATTTGAGCTTGCAGTGACTTTATGTATGCCTTTTCGGCGTTAATGTCCTGTTGTGTCATTCCAATGGCAGCTCGAGCGTTAAAGCGGTCATTTGCCTCCCTAAACTGCCTTGCAAGCTCTTGCCTTTGCTCCACAAGGACTTGTAATTCACGTCTAATTACGGCTAAAGTGTCCTTTTCATGGTCTAGGGATTTGTCTTTGTATTCGAGAAGCCTTTGGAGTGAAAACTTAAACTTTTTCATCTAGTTGCACACTCCTTATTGGTTACTTAACTGCTTGCTCCATTAGAGCTAGGGTTTCCTCAAATTCCATGCTATCGTTTATGCGTTGGGTAAGGAATCCGTTGATTTTATCATTTTTATTTATCGCCTCATCAAGGGCAGGGTTTGTGCCTTTTTTGTATGCGCCGATTGAAATGAGGTCGTAGTTGGTGTCATATAAAGACATAAGGTTTCGCACCTTGTTTGCGGTTTCACTTTGCTTAGGGTCAACGATTTCAACCATAAGTCTTGAAATACTGCCTAGCATATCTATCGCTGGGTAGTGGTTGCGCATTGCAATCTTGCGTGATAGAACGATATGCCCGTCGATAATTCCTCGAACGGTGTCGGATATAGGCTCGTTGGTGTCATCACCTTCCACAAGGACAGTGTAAATGCCTGTAATTGAGCCTTTTTCGAAGTTTCCTGCTCGTTCTAGCAACTTTGGCAAAGCTGAATAAATTGACGGTGTATAGCCCCTTGCAATGGGGGGCTCGCCTATGGAAAGTCCGATTTCTCGCTGTGCCATTGCAAATCTTGTTAGGCTGTCCATCATCAAAAGAACGTCCTTGCCCTGCTCCTTGAAATACTCCGCTATTGCGGTGGCGGTGAGAGCGCATTTAGCGCGCATCATAGCCGGTTGGTCGGAGGTTGCAACTACAAGGATGGAACGCTCCATGCCTTCCTTGCCTAAGTCCTTATCAATAAACTCCATTACCTCCCTGCCACGCTCGCCTACAAGGGCAATGACGTTTAGGTCGGCTTTGACGTTTCGTGCTATCATGCCCATTAGAGTGGATTTACCGACTCCTGAGCCTGCAAATATGCCCATTCTTTGCCCTTTTCCCATTGTGAGCATTCCGTCTATCGCTTTTACACCGAGAGAAATTGGCTCTTTAATTCTAGGGCGTGCTAGGGGGTTGACAGGTATACCTGCGATGGATACCTTGTCCTCTACAATAGGGGCTGGTTTGCCGTCTAGTGGGAATCCTGCGGCATCGATTACTCTGCCGATTAGCTCGTTTCCCACACCTATCATAAGCTTGTCGCCTGTATTGTCAACTATACTACCCTGTCCTATGCCGTCAAGCTCGGAATAAGGCATAAGCAAAACCTTATCCGCATTAAATCCCACAACCTCGGCGTTGATATAGCGTTTATGGTCTTTGTAGTAAATACGGCATACATCGCCGATATTACAAACAGGACCGGAGGATTCAATGGTCATGCCAACTATTTTATCAATTTTGCCCATATAGCGGTATAAGTCCGCTTTTTTTATCTTTTCTCTGATTGAGGTAATATCCATTTTTACTCCTACAAGGCTATTCATCGCTGATAAGGGGGTT
>CAZLMF010000081.1:3382-7070 GCA_964560565.1 uncultured Oscillospiraceae bacterium | reverse complement strand
ATACATTTTTCGAAGCTGCTAAAAACCGCCGACAACGGATGTTGTCGGCGGTTTTTTAAGCATGTTAAGGCTATTTGCTCTCAACAAAATAAGTTGCCTCCATATCCGCTGTGGAAAGAGCAAAGGAAAGAGGGAATTTCTCAAAGGAATCCCCGATATTGCGTTTATCCTCTGTGCCGGAGAATCCCATGTGGTAGCGAATAGCGAAGGACTCCTCCCTTGTTAAACGCATAAAGCCGCTAATGATATAAACTGACTTTTCCCCATGACCATAAGGCAGGTCGTCAGCAAATTCGTATGTAGCAACTGTGTGCCAGACACCGTTTGCGTCCTTTACGTTGCGAGTGCCGGGCTTATAGCAGTTGACCTTGCACAAGTCGTGCAAAAGTGCAACTATTGCAATGCTTTCATCGTCATAGGAGAAGGAGTATGTACTTTTAACCCTATCCCTATTAAGATAATCCACCAGACATTCATACACATTCAAGCTATGCTCTAACAGTCCCCCCTCATGGGAGCCGTGGAACCTTGTGCTTGCAGGGGCAGTGAAAAAGTCACTTGCGTTTGACTGCAGATACTCAAGCAGTTTATCGGCGCCCTCACGTGTGATATACTTATTGTAGATTTCTATGAATTTTTCTTTGTTGCTCATTTTGGCGACCTCCTTATGCGGTAAAATTATATACCTTGAGTATAATAGGGCTTACTATATACTAAACACATCCTCATCGTCCTCATCGTCGTCATCGTCGTCATCGTCACCGTCTTCATTATCTACGATTTCCATTTCCAAGTATAAATCCCCAAGGTCAAGTTCGCCATTTCCATTAAAATCAAATCCATTTTCAAACACAATAACACCTCCTATTCTTGTAGAGCAGATTTAAACATATTATAGTATTCATCTTTAACTTTCTCAGGTGCCAAAATTGACATTTTACCTGTAAAACCAAAAACCCAACTATAAAATGCAGAGCTTACTGAAACATCTATTATCGCTTTAAAACAGTTGCTTCCCAAGCCTTTAGTTTTAACGTCCTCGCCAAATCTGTCAATTATAACTTTCCTTAAGTCGTTTGTGCATTTGATTTATATTTGTACAGCTTCATCATCATACTGAGCTGTGTTTTCCTGCACAAGAGTAAGGAATTTTTCTTGCACACATTCAGGTGATAGAATTTTGACCAACTTCCCAAACTGAAAAAGCCAGCCAAAGAAAGAGGGGCTAACCGCAATTTTATGGGTTATTATAAAATTGCTTTCATCTGCCTTAATTATGGTAAGGTCTATTCCGAACTTATCAAATACAGCGCCTACAAGTGAATTATCAAACTGCAAGCGCACAAGCATTTCCTCGCCGCCGAACATTGAAAAAATCTGCCTTGAATAAGCCGCTATATTAAAGCTTATAGGGGGCGGAACAACCCTTTCCTCTAAAACCTCAATACCTTCCATTCTGTCAACACGGAAATGTGCAATGTTATCGTACTTTTCGTAATAAGCTATGAGGTAGTAGTTCTCGTCCTCCCAGGACAGCGCATAGGGTGAGCAAATTCTTTCCCCTGGGCGGTAGCGTTTTTTCTTGTCAACGCCAATGTCGAAATACTTAAAATTTATCTGCCTGCCGCTATTTATAGCCTTGTGAATGGTGTCAACATTATAGTAGATTTTTTCGTTTATAGTCTTTACTCGATTTGTCACAACCACTTGCCGCTGAATTTGCTTTGCCTCAAACTCACTTGCAAGGCTCTCGATTTTCTTAATTAGCTCCGTTGACTTTTTCTCGGTAATAAATTTTGAGGATGCCACCGCATCAGCTAAAAGCTTTAGCTCAGGCAGTTCAAAGCTTTTGCTGCCGATATGGTAGTTATTCTGCTTTGACTTTATGCACACTAAGTCAACACCGAAGCTTTCTAAGGCTTCAAGGTCGCTGTATAGAGTTTTTCGCTCGGCTTTTATGCCGTAAAGGTCAAGCTCGTCAATAAGCTCGCGAATTGTTAGGGAATGATCCTCGTCGGTTTTTTCATGAAGGATTTTGTAAAGGTATAAAAGCTTTAGCTTTTGGTTTGCAGACTTTGCCATGATGTCATCAGCTCCTAATAGTTATATTGAAAGGCATATCCCTTGTATAATGCCATTATAGCATTGAAGGAGTCCCATATAACGGACAGCATATTGTCATGATAAAAGGCATTGCTTTTATACAAGTCTATTTTAAGTATATCACTTTTGATTTCTTTTTTCAACGCATGGGAATTGACCAATCCTTATGCTGTTTTTGTGTAAAGGCATTGAATTTTATCGTATAATAATGTATACTTACTTTTATTAAATATTTTTAAACTCCATTAGGATAAAAATGCCCAACGAAAGCTTCAAGGCATAATATATAGTAACAAAATAAATAGAAACCGAGAAGGAGATACATAATGGTTAAGGTAGTTAAGTTCGGCGGCAGCTCTCTTGCCGATGCGGCACAATTTAAAAAGGTAGCAGCTATAATCCACAGCGATGAATCACGCCGCTATGTGGTGCCAAGCGCACCGGGCAAGCGCAACTCCGGTGACAAAAAGGTCACAGATATGCTCTATGATTGCTACGACCTTGCAAGCAAGGGACGTGACTTTGATGAGCTTTTTTTGGCAATTATGACTCGCTTTAACGATATTATTGCAAAGCTTGAGCTAAAGCTTTCGCTTGTGAGTGAGTTTGAGAAAATCAAGCTGAGCTTCCTAGGGCATGCGGGGCGTGACTATGCGGCAAGCAGGGGCGAGTACCTAAACGGCAAAATCCTTGCTGCTTATCTAGGTTATGGGTTTATCGATGCGGCGGAGATTATTTTCTTTAACGAGGACGGCACTTTTAATGCAAAGCGCACAGATAAAGCAATAGAGGAGCGCCTAAGTGCCTGCGAGCACGCAGTAATACCGGGCTTCTATGGCTCAATGCCAAACGATACAATTAGGACCTTCTCAAGGGGTGGAAGCGACGTCACAGGTTCAATCGTCGCAAGGGCGGTCAATGCTGATATATACGAGAACTGGACTGACGTATCAGGCTTTTTAATGGCTGACCCCAGAATAGTTGAAAACCCTGATGTTATCGAAACCATCACCTACAAGGAGCTAAGAGAGCTTAGCTACATGGGTGCTACTGTTTTGCATGAGGATGCTATATTCCCCGTTCGCAGTGCAGGAATACCAATCAACATTAAGAACACCAATTCCCCACAGGACAATGGCACAATGATAATGCCCGATGCCCCTGCCCAGTGTACTATCACAGGCATTGCAGGTAAAAAGGGCTTCTCCGTCATCAACCTTGAAAAGGATATGATGAATAGCGAGCTTGGCTTTGGCAGAAAGGTTCTTGAAACCCTTGAATATAACGATATATCCTTTGAGCATTTGCCCTCGGGTATTGATACAATGTGCGTTATAGTCAATACTGCATGCGTAAAGGGCAAGGAGGAGCAAATTATTTGTGAGCTTCAAGAGGCTTCCCATGCGGATTCCGTTGAAATAGAGCATGGTTTGGCACTACTTGCAATAGTAGGGCGTGGTATGCGCTCTATGAGGGGGACAGCCGCTCGTATATGCGCAGCTCTTGCTCACTCTAATATTAACATTCGCATGATTGACCAAGGCTCATCTGAGCTTAATATCATTGTTGGGGTAGAAGACCATGA
>CAZLMF010000081.1:0-3282 GCA_964560565.1 uncultured Oscillospiraceae bacterium | reverse complement strand
CTATCAGGACGTGCAATCATTAGAATATTATTGAGCAGCACAAGGAAATTATCACAAGCTTCATCAATGATTTCAACTATTGTTTCATCTCCAGCTCTATATGCCTGCTCAACAGTAAAATGGCTGAGCTTGCTTGCATCCCCTTCGCAAATTGTGTAAAGTTCAGGTGTGCGTGCCTTTGAAAACGCTTCCTTTGCCTTGCAAAATGCCGCATAAGGTGCCATGCTTTCTTTTAAGGTCTTGTTGTCGTATCTTATGCTCTCAATCTGGTTTGTTAAGCCTCCGCCTGGGTGAGTAGGTTCATTACCTGAGAAAAGAACGCAGTTTAGGCTCTTTCCGTAGTTTACCAAGGCTATATCCTGAGGCAGTTTTGATTTTTCGCTGGCAAAGTCAATATTCGCCATGCCTAGTGCAGTGATAGCATCTGTGAAAACGATGGAGAACTTAAAATGCTCAGACAAGCTCTTTTCAAGAGAGGTGAAGTCCATCATACCATCGCTGCCAATCTCCATATTGAGCTTATGGCAAGTTTCAGGCAATATTGCAACGCCAAGCCCTAAAATGTTCGATGTATCAAGGCAGTTGTAGCTCATGATTTCTTTAATGCTATTTACAATAAAGCCAAAGATGGTATCGTAATCTGCATTTTCGTCAATAGAAAGATTACGCTTGTCAAGCACCGAGCCATCGAGTGTTGACAGTCCAATGCTTACCTGTTCATCATCAATCAAAGCTCCAAGTGCAAACTTGTAGTTGTGATTTATGTCTATAAGTATCTTTTTCCTGCCTCTTGAGGGCTTTTTGCCAATGGTTTTCTGCTCACCAACCTCTTGAATAATACCCTGTTCAATCATCTCATTAGCGATAATTGTCACAGCTGCCCTTGTAAGCTTTAAAATAGCTGCAATGTCAATTCGTGATGTAGGCCCCTGCTGCTTGAGCAGCTTAAGGATCTGCATTCTATTTTGACGCTTTAAGTCGAGCTTACTAATCCCTTGTTGATCCATTTAAATACTTCCTTCCGTTAGTTAACCTTATATGTCTAGAAAATTTTTGTCATTGGTAATATTATAGTACAATAAAAAATAAAAATAATTAAGATTTTGTAAAATATTAAACATGCCATATATAATATTGCCTGTCCTGGATTTTTTTATTCCTTTTATACGCAAATAATTTACATAAAGGTACCGCACACTATAAAAATTAGTGTGCGGTAATAATTATACTCTGTAAATAGGTTGCAGCTGTCTGCCCTCTAGGCAGGCTTCTATTGTGGCGGGTATAAGTTCGAAATGTGCCATCATGGAGTTTGGCTTTGTGTTGCTGTCATCTTGATAGAAGGGCACAAAGTAGTAGTTTTTGTAGTTTTCAAGAAGTCCTATATTTTTTGCGGAGCCTGAAGCGGCATCGTTGGTGGAGATTGCAATTATTATAGGTTTGAGGTTTCGCAAGTGGGACTTCACCGCCATGGTGACGGGTGTGTCTGTTATGCCCATTGCAAGCTTTGCAAGGGTGTTGCCTGTGCAAGGGGCAACCACAACAATATCGAGCATATTTTTAGGGCCGATAGGTTCGACTTCCGGTAGCTCTGCTAATACACGATTGCCGCAGATTCTTTCGAGCTTATCGCAGTTTTCTTGCGCTGAGCCAAACCTTGTGGTGAGGTTTCTTGCGTTAAAGGACATTATCGGTGTCACTATACAACCAAGCTCGACTAGAATCCTTGCTTGCTCAAAAGCCTTATCAAAAGTGCAAAATGACCCGCATACAGCAAAACCTACACGAAGTCCCAAAAGCTTATCATACATCTCCCCCACCCTCCTCTGTAATAATGTTAAGAATGGTGTTAGCGATTATTTCTCCCGAGGTGACAGGGGCAACCTTACCGGGTAGAGAAAGCGCCCATATAGTCTTAATGCCCGTTGCCTTTGCGATTTCAAAGTCCACGCCCCCGGGCTTTGATGCAAGGTCGATAACAAGAGCATCACGCTTTAACAGGGACAATAGATGCTTATCAAAGAGCATTGCAGGGACTGTGTTAATAATAAGGTCGTATTCTCTAAGATGGTCATCAAGTTTAGAAAGCTCGATTGCATTCCCACCCATGATTTTTGCCCATGTGAGGTCGGCGCATTTACGAGCTGTTATAGTGACCTTTGCGCCAAGGGCGCTAAAGTACTTAAGCAGGACTTTTGCAAGCCTTCCGTAGCCTGTTATAAGCACATTTAACCCCAAAATGGTGCGGGGCAGCTCCTCCATTGAAATTTGCATTGTGCCCTCTGCTGTGGGTACAGCATTTGCGACAATAAGCTCCTCTCTAAGGTAGTAATCAACATAGGAAATGGAGTTTTCATCAAAAAGCTTGATTAAGGTCGAATCAATCATTCCACCGAATACTTTTCCGCTTTGCTTTAACATGGGTAAAAGTGTAGCGATTGAAATTGGACCGCAACCATATGGTGCGGCGATGGTTGAGCCGTCAGAGCTTGCAGGTAATGGAAGGACTATGTAATCCACTCGCTCATTAAGTTGGGTAATGCTATCCACCAGCTCAATTTGCCCTGCCGGAAGTACGTTTTCGGTGAATCCCAATGCGTAGACTTTATACTCATTTGAAAGGCTTTGAGCCAGATAAACCTGCCTTAAGTCTCCTCCTGCAATTAAAAATGATTTTTTGTTCATATAAACCTGTTCCTTTCCGGGTTTTTAGCATGTCAGCACGTGACGTCTTATATATCATAGTATGAACTGAAAGCTTTAGTTGTGATTTGTTTTATCAGGTGATATAATAGTATAAAAGTGCTGAAAATCGTACTAGCAGCCTTATAAATATAATATGCTTTACAGGGAAAGAGGGCACAATGAAACATCGCATCAACATGGAGCAATATATAAATGAGATAAATAGGCAAGACTTTGCGGACTTAACCGATGAGGGAATTACTATATACTCCAAGGAGCTTCGAGACAAGTCAAAGCATACCCCCATAAACGAGCTTATTGTATCTTGCTTTGCTCTTTATAAGGAGGCAGCAAAGCGTTGCCTTGGGCTTGTTCCTTTTGATGAGCAGCTTTTAGCGGCAATGCAAATGCATTTCGGCAACCTAATTCAAATGCAAACTGGCGAGGGGAAAACTCTATCTGCCGTTGCGACTGCATACATTAATTCCTTTGTTGGGAAGGTTCATATCCTCACCTTCAACGATTACCTTGCAAAGCGTGACTGCATATGGATGCAACCTTTATACGATATACTGGGGGTTTCAGTTTCTTATATTA
>CAZLMF010000080.1:0-7184 GCA_964560565.1 uncultured Oscillospiraceae bacterium | reverse complement strand
TAAGTCCGCAGGAGATACCTGCAACAGGTGCCTTTATCGGTACGCCTGCGTCCATAAGAGCAAGAGTACTGCCGCATATTGCGCCCTGTGAGGTTGAGCCGTTTGAGGACAATACCTCTGATACAAGCCTTAGAGCATAGGGGAATTCCTCAATGCTTGGTATTACAGGCTCAAGAGCGCGCTCTGCAAGTGCGCCATGGCCTATTTCACGTCTACCAGGTCCTCTGCTGGGTCTGGTTTCGCCAACTGAGTAGGATGGGAAGTTGTAGTGGTGCATATAACGCTTGGAGTCCTCATCGTCGATGCCGTCAATGCGCTGGCTATCGCTAACAGGGCCAAGTGTTGCAATTGTCAGCACCTGTGTCTGACCACGGGTGAACATACCCGAGCCATGAACTCTTGGCAGAAGTCCAACTTCAGCAGCTAGAGGGCGAATCTGGTCAAGTCCTCTGCCGTCAACACGCTTGCCGTCGTCAAGCAACCAGCGGCGAACTACAAATTTTTGCAGCTTATATATGCACTCATCAATTATAGCGGAACTACTGCACTGCTCATCAAACTTAGCGTGAATATCATTCTTGACAGGCTGTAGCCTTTCCTCACGGATATTCTTGTCGTCGGTGTCAAGTGCAATGCGAACACGGTCAATTGCATATTCCTTAATCTCCTCAAATAGCTCGGCAGGAACCTCAATGGACTCGAAAGCAAACTTTGGCTTGCCGATTTGAGCCTGAATATCTTTTATAAATGCAACAAGCTTCTTGATTTCCTCATGTCCCTTGTTGATAGCGTTAAACATGGTGTCCTCGTCGACTTGATTTGCGCCTGCTTCAATCATTACAACCTTCTCAGCAGAGGCTGCGATAGTTAGCTGAAGGTCAGACTTAGCACGCTGTTCAGCGTTAGGGTTTAGGACAATTTCGCCGTCAACAAGACCAACTAAAATGCCGCCAATAGGGCCATTCCAAGGAATATCACTGATGGAAATTGCAATTGATGCACCAACCATACCTAGAATTTCAGGTGAGCAGTCGGGATCAGCCGCCATAACAGTCATAACAACTGATACGTCATTACGCATATCCTTGGGGAATAGCGGGCGTATTGGGCGGTCAACCAGTCGTGATGCAAGGATAGCCTTTTCAGTGGGGCGTCCCTCACGCTTTAGGAAACTTCCAGGGATTTTACCAACTGAATACAAGCGCTCCTCGTAATCAACCGATAAAGGGAAGAAGTCAATGCCATCGCGGGGCTTTGTGCTTGCTGCGACGTTTACCATTACAACGGTTTCACCATAACGTAACCAGCATGAGCCGTTTGAAAGCGCACAGGTCTTGCCTGTTTCAATGATAAGCTCTCGCCCTGCAAAGTCTGTCTTAAAAATCTTGTGGTTTTCGAACATTTTTTACCTCCAAATTTGTTTAGGCATAATAATGCCTTGTGTTTTGTCGGGAGGCAAATTGAGCACAAAACCCTATTGCTATATAGCTAGAAACACGGTTTAATGCTGAATATGCCACCCTTAACGTGGCCGCTAAGCTGTTTTACCTGCATAAAAGCATAGGCAGAGAGCTTGCGCCCCTGCCCGCTTAAACACTTTACTTACGGATACCTAGCTTCTCAATTATAGCACGATATCTCTCAACGTCCTTCTTCATGAGGTAGTTAAGTAGATTACGCCTATGACCAACCATCTTGAGCAAGCCTCTACGGGAGTGGTGGTCCTTCTTGTGTTCCTTTAGATGTTCAGTTAGGTCGCTGATTCTCTTTGAAAGAATTGCAATCTGAACTTCTGGTGAACCGGTATCCCCTTCGTGAGTGCGATTAGCCTCTATTACGGCAGTCTTTTCTTCTTTTAACAGCATTATTTTCACCCCTTTATAATCTTATCCAGCGTCAAAGCAAAGGGAAAGGTGTGTCCCATTTAGGGCATACTCCGCATTGCCTTGTGCGCGGTAAATGCGTTTTCGCGCATGTGTCCATATTGAACATCGTTCAAATTGAACAGCTTTATAATTATAACATAACCATTGTCATTTGTAAATTGAAAAAATAAATTCTACGTTAAATTTTTATGAATTGATTATAATTGCACCCTTATTGATCATCTTTTGAGCTGCAAGTAGTATGCCCATTCTGCCACTTGGATATGTAAGTCCGCCTTGTAGCCAAACAGCATAAGGCTCTCTAAGTGGCGCATCCGCAGAAAGCTCGATTGACGCACCAAGTGTGAATGCGCCTGCCGCCATAATAACTTTTGAGGTGTAGCCGGGCATTTCCCATGCCTCCGGTCGGACAAAGCTGTCAATGGGCGCACCTGCTTGTATTCCCTCGCAAAAGGCAGTGAGTGCATGCTCGTTGCCGAGCTTTATTGCGGCGATTATATCGGAAACTGTTTCATTTGGCTTTGGGAAGCATTCATATCCAAGCCTTGAAAATAGCGCACAGGCAAAGCTTGAGGTTTTAAGGGCACTTGCCACCACCTCAGGCGCCATGAAAAGCCCTAAGTACATATTCCTGTTTTGGTCAAGAGTACAACCCACTTCCTTGCCCGCTCCAGGGCTTGTAAGGCGATATGCACACATTTGAACATAATCACTCTTGCCTACTATGTAGCCACCTGTTTGAGCAATGCCGCCACCGATGTTTTTTATGAGCGACCCAATAGCTAAATCAGCACCAACTTGCGTGGGCTCTAAACGCTCCACAAGCTCACCGTAACAGTTGTCAACCATAATAATTGCGGTGGGATTCACCTCACGAACAACTTTTGCAAGCTCGCCAATTTGCGATATTGTAAGCGATGGACGAAGGGAATACCCACGTGAGCGCTGAATGTATGCCACTTTACAGGATTTCACTTTCTCTCGCACACTTGCAAAATCCACAGCGCCGTCTGAAAGTAAATCCACCTGCTCGTACTTTACCCCGAATTCACGCAAAGAGCCGCAACCCTCACCCGAAATGCCTATTACCTCTTCAAGGGTGTCGTAAGGCTTGCCTGTAAGAGAAAGTAGCGTGTCCCCAGGGCGCAATACGCCAAAAAGTGCAACTGTCAACGCATGAGTGCCCGACACGAAGTTGTGGCGCACAAGGGCATCCTGCGCACCGAAAACTTTGGCATAGACCTCGTCAAGGACTTCCCTGCCTCGGTCACCGTAGCCATAGCCTGTGCTTCCCTTGAGATGTGCCTCAGATACTCCGCATTCTATGAATGCGGAAAGCACCTTTTCGCCGTTATATTCGGCGATGCGATCAATCTCCTCAAAGCGCTCAGCGCAGTCTTGCTGTGCAATGTCTGCAAGCGTTTTGAGCGAATCATCTATCTTGAAAAAGTTCATTTTTACCCCCGAGCCTTGTTAGTGCGCATACCTTACCCTCGTTTACAAAGCCAATATTTTCGTAGAATGTCAGCTTATCTTCTTTGCAGTTAAGCCAAACATCCTTCCCCTCCAGTGAATAAATCCCTGCCACATGACTCACAAGCTTTGAGGCATAGCCTTTTCCCCTCTCAGTCGGCAAGGTTGCTATTTGAGAGAGGAACACCTTTCCATCTAAATTGTACTGCATGGTGCAGGTTGTAGCGTTCATATATGTGTAAACCTTGCTGATACCGTGGCGCACTCTGTGGGAAATATCGACATACCACGAGTTGTATTCAATCCCCTCAAAAGAGCTTGAAATGATTTTGTACGCATCGTCAAGCTTTGGAGAGTCGTTCACCTGAGTAAAGGCTAATTGCTTTGGGGGATGATAGTGCAAAGAGATGGAATATTCAGCTTTGTACTTGTCCGATAGCCTGCTTTTAAGGCTTTCCCCGAGCTTTGCAGGCATATCCACCTTAATTGGTGCAGTCATCCCTATAAATGACGCAAGCTCGTCTAAATCCGGCTCAGCTACCCCAGCGATAATCAAGCAAGAGTCCATATCTGCGGCAATTGCCGCAAGTGTGGGACTGCCAATAAGATAAAACCTGCATATTCCACTGCTTATGCCGTATGCCTCGTACAAGGATTTAATCTTGTATTCATGGTGGGAGGTCGGTTGCGGCAGGTTGATAAACTCATGGTCTGAAGTGATAAGCCTTATCATAGCACCGCCATTTTCTTGAGCATATGCGAAACGAGTACCTTAGTTTGCGCAATGTCCTCCTCCTTAAGCACACAACAAGCTGAGTGCAAATAACGGCAGGGCATGGAAATTGCAAGGGTTCTCACCCCTCCGATACTTGTATGGATTGCGCCGCTGTCATTGCCGCCTGCAATCGCTGTTTTAGTCTGGCATTGGAGGGCATTTTCACTCGCTACCTCAAATGCAAGGCGGTATAACTCTCTATCGTAAACTGTGCTTCTATCCATAAAGCTTATTACAGGGCCGCACCCTAGCTTGCAAACCTGTTTATCTGCGGTTACATCAGCAATATCTGCAGCAGTTGTTGTTTCAACTACAATAGCAAAATCCGGTTTAATGTCAAAGGTTGCAACCTTTGCACCCCTTGTGCCTATTTCCTCTTGAACGGTGAAGGCAAAGTATGCGTCATATTTAAGCTCCTTGCGAAGGATTTCAATTAATATGGCACAGCCCGCACGGTCGTCAAGGGCTTTAGCTTTAATAAGTCCGTCACCAAAGCTAATATAATCAGAGGTAAATACTGCCCTGTCACCAAGCTGCACAATCCCTTGCGCTTGCTCTTTTGAGCTTGCGCCGATATCGATATAAAGGCTGTCAATTTCGGGGGCGTTGTCCTTTTCCTCTGGCTTTTGCTGATGTACGGCTTTTGTGCCGATAACACCTGCAATTCCATTATCCCCTACAAACACCTGCCTGCCGAGGACTACACGGCGGTCTATACCGCCGACAGCTGCAAAGCGCAGTAGCCCCTCTTCGGTGATGTTGGTGATTATAAAACCTACTTCGTCCATATGGGCGGCGAGCATTACCTTGTTCTTAGTAGGGTTTTCACCCTTTTTAAAGACAAGCAGGTTCCCAAGCTTGTCCCTCCATATTTTATCCGCATAGTCCTTAACCTGAGCTTCGATAAAGTCCGCAACACGGCTTTCGTCACCTGAGGTGCCTGATAATGCGCAAAGCTGTTCTATCAATAATAGCGTGTCCTTCATTATGCATCCTCCTGTCCAACATGGTTTATAAACTCAGCTATAAGCCTTGAAGTAGCTTCTATATCGCTGATTTGCAGCACTTCAATAGGGGTATGCATATAGCGCAGGGGGATTGAAAGCGTGCCAGCTATTGTGCCTGCACCGCTTTGAGCAATATCGTCTGCATTTGTGGAGGTAAGTCCGGGCATAACTTCGACTTGATAAGGTATTCCCTTTGCTTTGGCAATGTCCACAAGGGATTTTGTGAGTGCTTTATCTAAACTTGGTGATGCACCTATCATTACACCATCACCCATTTTGCCGCATTTATGAGCCTGTGCATCAGGGGTAAGCGCAAAGGAAACGTCAACTGCAAGTGCGTAATCGCAAGTGCTATGATAAGAAGCAATTTTTGCTCCACGTCCTCCAAGTTCCTCCTGTGCGGTAAACTGCACAACAATATTGCAGGGGTAATTGCCTTTCATAAGCTCAAGGGCGTACAAAATTGACGCCACACCCGACCTATCGTCAAGGGCGCCGCTGCTTACACGATTGTTCAAAAGCTCGGTAGGCTTACTGTTTAAGGTAACTCTATCCCCAAGGCAGATAATTTCTGAGGCATCGTCCTTAGAAAGCCCCACATCGATAGCAATTGCATCAATTTCGGGCGCTTTTTTGCTTTCCTCTGGCTTTTCTAAATGGGGAGGTTTTGAGCAGATTACACCGTATAAAGGCGTTTTGCTGTGTACTGTGACCTCTTGCGCCAACAGTAGCCTGCGGTCAACTCCGCCTACATTGCCTACTTTCAAAAAACCGTTATCATCAATATATGTGACGATTAAACCAATTTGGTCGATATGAGCATCAAGTAAAACTGTGGGTTTGCTTTCGTCATTTCCTATTTTCGCTATTACATTTCCAAATTTATCAACCTTTGCGTCGCTTGCATACTCACTCAAATAATCGCATGCGCACTGAGATGCAGCGAATTCATCGCCTGCAACTCCAATTTGGCTGGCAAGGTCAAATAAGACTTTTTTTACTTCCATTTCTTCCTCCGATACTTTCTACTTTAGGTCGTTTATAAGCTGTTTGTAGTGCTTGCCTCGTGCTTCAAAATTAGGATACATATCAAAGCTTGCGCAAGCTGGGGAAAGGCTGATTATATCGCCTGTTACTGCAATACTATGTGCGTAATCTACCGCTTCCTCAAGGGTTGAAACGTCAACAATATCAAGCTCCTCGGGGTTATATGAGGGATCACTTTTAACCGCTTGCTTCATGTTATCGGCTGTCTGCCCCAGTAAAATCAGCGTTTTAACTCGCTCATTAAGCTTTGGCGCTAGTGGCTCGAAAGGGATTTTCTTATCGTAGCCGCCTGCGATGATTATAAGCTTCCTAGAAAAGCTTTCAAGCCCTGCAATAGTCCTTGTGGGGCTTGTTGCAATGCTGTCGTTGTACCACTTAACTCCATTAAGCTCACGCACAAACTCAATTCGGTGCTCAACACCGCCAAAGTTGCGTGCTACCTCATGGATAGTGCTTATCTCCACCTCTCCCCATGTAGCGCTGATTGCGGCAAGGAAGTTTTCAATATTATGCACACCGGGGATGCGTATATCCTCTGCCGTAAATAGCTCTGTAAGTGTGCCAAAGCTATTGTAGCATATCATGTTGTCCTCACGCAAGAATGCGCCGCACTCAGGCTTGTATCTGCGTGAGAATGTCGATAGCCTGCCTCTTACAAGCTCCTCAAGCTCCATAGTGGGATTGTTGTCAAGGTTGAGTATGGTTTGAGAAAACGCATTTTGGTGAGCGATTAAGTTAGTTTTTGCTTGTATATATTCGGTCATAGTGCCGTGAACATCAAGGTGGTTGGGGGATATGTTTGTGATTACCGCAACATCGGGTGATGAACGCATTGAGATAAGCTGAAAGCTTGAAAGCTCCACTACTGCGGTATCCTGCTCGCCAATTTGCTCGATTGTCGGTAAAAGTGCCGCGCCTATATTCCCTCCAAGGTGGACAGTTTTGCCCTGCGACTTTAGTAATTCGCTAATAATTGTTGTGGTGGTGGTTTTCCCA
>CAZLMF010000079.1:0-7284 GCA_964560565.1 uncultured Oscillospiraceae bacterium | reverse complement strand
TTTGTCTTTGTCTTTGTCTTTATCTGTATTATAAAGCAGTTTAACGATAAAGTCGGTTGTATTTACAACATAAATAAAAATCCTCGACATTTCTCGAGGATTTTTGGCAAAAAGAAAACGCCCCAACAAATCGGAGCGCATTGCTTTTGAATATTAGCCTACGTTTGAAGCGTTTAGCTTAAGAGTAAGGGCTGACTTCTTGCGAGCAGCTGTATTCTTATGCAAAATACCCTTTGCTACAGAAGAGTCTATCTTCTTTATTGCCACTTTAACAGCAGCGTCCCTATCCTCAGCATTATTAGTCAAAGCGAAATCTGCTCTCTTAAGAACGGTCTTAAGATTTGTCTTCAAAGCCTTATTGCGAATGGTCTTCTTGGTGTTAACAAGTACACGCTTTTTAGCTGATTTAATATTAGCCATTTTTTATTCCCTCCTCCATAGTTTGTTTATCATGAATAATTATTTTCACAGTATTTATAATAATAGCATACCAAAAATCAAATTGCAACCCCTTTTTCTCAAGTTTCCGAAAAAAATAATCTAGCCTTACGGCGGAATGGACGGCAATATGGCACTTCGTACAGACTTAGCGGTTGAATCAACTGAACGCGAGGATTGCGTAAAACTGCAAGGCGTTGAAAAGATAGCAAGTAATATTAACGGGATAACGGTCACAACAATTAAAATAACCTCCGATGAAGCCGCATCTCGTCTGCAAAAGCCCTGCGGCGACTACACCACAATTGATGTGGGGAGCCTCCGAATAGCATCTGACAGCATGGTTGAGGAGGCGGAGGCTCTTGCGGAAGTTCTTTCAAAAATGTTGCCTAATCAGGGAATGGTGCTCGTTGTAGGCTTAGGAAACTCCGATATTACCCCCGACGCCCTAGGTCCAAAGGTGATAAACCGCACTTTTGCAACAAGGCATATAAGCGGCAATATGGCTGAGAGCTTTGGGCTTGATGGTTTGCGGCAGGTGGCGGCAATTTCAACGGGTGTACTGGGGCAAACGGGTATGGAATCAGCAGAGCTTATTGCGGCGGTTTGTAAGGATATTTCCCCTTGTGCGGTTATTGCAGTGGATGCCCTTGCTTGCTCCGATATTAACCGCCTTGGCAGCACCGTTCAAGTTACCAACACAGGCATATCGCCCGGGTCAGGTGTGCAGAATAAGCGCAAAGAGCTTTCGGCAGCAACATTAGGTGTGCCTGTTATTGCAATAGGACTCCCCACCGTGGTGGATATGACCACAATAGCGCAGGATATGTTTGGAGTGGAAAACATTGATGACACCGTAAGCGAACGAGGCAGAGAAATGATGGTTACACCTCGTGAAATCGACCTTATTATTGAGCGTGGAACAAGACTTATATCCCTCGGGATAAACAGGGCTTTACAGCCTGATCTTAGCGCTGATGATATTGAATGTTTAGTGAGTTAGCTGCATATATATAGTTGTAGTAAATGCGCATAAAGCGCTATTTCCTATAACTACAGGAGGGCGCAAATGAAGCTACCACGTCGCAGAAGAAAACTCAATCCTAAAAAGATTTTAGTATGTGTGCTTGCTATAATATTATCTCCCGTTGCTGCTAATTATGTTGTCCAGGTTATGCCGAGTTTAACCGCAGCAGCAGAGCAAGCGGCATTTTTGTCCGCAGGGCTTACAATGCTTGAGGGGGGAAAGCTTGCAGTTGAGAATGAGCTTTCTACCTCTCTTAGTAATTCAGTGGGTGCAAATATGCTTTTGCCTGTCGAGCCGCCATTTATAGATACCGACAACGGACAGCCGCCTGCAAATGCCCCTGATGAGTCCTCACAGCCAAGCGATAGCGATATACCAAGTGTTGATGTGGTAGGTTCTTATGACCAACAGATTAAGGGAGATGAGGACGGGAACATCCTATACTATTCCTTTAAGAAAGCGACGACATCAAATATAATCAATCTTGATGGGGCAGGGCAAGTGAAAAACTGCACCTCAGTATCAAATGAGGCGCTTATAAAGGAGGCAAAGCTCCTTCCCGAATTCATAATTACGCCGAATTCCGAGCCGCAGGTGCTTATTATGCATACCCATACTACCGAAAGCTTTGAGCCTTATAAAAGGCTTTACTACGATGAGGATTATCCCAGCAGAACAAGGGATTTATCCCGCAGTATTGCCGAGGTGGGCAGGGTGATGGCGCAACAAATTGAGGCGGCAGGAATTGGAGTTATCCATGATACTATGGTGCATGACTATCCCTCCTATTCAGGCAGCTATGCAAGCAGTGCGGCACGTGTAAAGGAAATATTAGCAGAATATCCGAGCATTAAGGTTGTCCTTGATGTGCATAGAGATGCGATAATATACCAAAACGGTGATAGAGTTGCCCCCATTGCAGAGGTTGACGGCAGGGAAGCCGCACAGGTGATGATTATAAGCGGCTGCGACGACGGAACAATGAACATGCCAAACTATATGAAGAACTTCAGACTTTGCTCCTTGCTTGAACAGCAGATTGAGGAGGATTCTCCCGGACTTACCCGTGCGGCAATGTTCGACTACCGCAAGTATAATCAAGACCTTACAACAGGCTCACTGCTTGTTGAAGTTGGCAGTCATGCGAATTCTCTTGACCAAGTGGTGTATAGCGGAAAGCTGATTGGGCAATCTATAGCAAGGGCACTTTTAACCCTAGATGGCAATACATAATACACTAAGGAGCAAGCTTTGAAGAAAAAAAGAAGTATATTTAGAACCTATTTTGCAACACTTACAATATGCATGATATTAGTGCTTTTCATATATACCGCAATCACAGTTTACATCAACACTTCTCAAGTGGCATTAGGCTCGGATATGTCGATTATCGAGGCTCAAAGGCAGGATGAGGGCACCTTTGTAGTGGAAATCATCGGGAGAAGGTGGTATGTTGATATTGCTCCTGTTCGGGAAATCGAGAGGACTGTGACGCAGGAGTATTATTATGCACTACCCCCTGTGGTGCGCTTAGGCGCACCAATAGTGGAAAAGGTAAGGGAAACTTTGCGAGAGCTTATAGATAGATTTTAGCATCTGCTTGTGTGAGTGGATGCTATTTTTTAGTATTACTAAATCCAAGCAGTTGCCGTAAGGAGTTTTCAAAGGAGGCAAGGTACAACCCCCTTTGATACTCTGTTAGTAACTACTTCGGCTTAGTAGCTATTTAAAGTTAATAACAAATAAAAGGAGAAACTGAAAATCAGCTTCTCCTTTTTGGGCTTATAAAAGTCAGTTTGCTGACTTTGCATATTCAGAAACCTTTTCCTCCAGCGCTTTAAATTCTTTATTTTCCTCAGTATCCTCGTATTTTGAATTTGTAAAACTCGATTTTACTTTTTCGAGGTAGCTTTCGATTTCCTGCAAAGGGATTCCCTCGCTTTCAAAATCAGCGGCGCTATGTTCCTCAAACCACTGCATGGTGTAAATTTTACCGTCAAAGTATAGCGCATACGGATTGACAAACGCCTTGTTTATGGCTTTTACATCATCAGAATACACAGCGTCGATAACCTCTTTGGTGTAGAAATCAGAGCTTTCCATGTATTTCTCAAAGTCTGCACGGCTGATTTGGAATTCACGCACAAAGGTGATAATGTTGAGCTCGTTCCAGTTACGATACTCCGTTTTTTCTGGAAATCCGTCAACGGATTTAAACTCATATATCCATTCGTCAAACTTATCCCCACCAATAAGCTCAATGAGGTTCCCATCAAATATTGCTATTTCATCATTGTAGGGATATTGATATTTATATTCTTCATGAGTGATGTACTTTTCATCGGAGGTGTATGCCAATGTGAACGGACTGTCAATAATAACCTCCTCCGAGGATTTATTCGACTGACTTGCCGTCACTGATGACGGGTCTTTTGTCATGTCAATTACACTTGTATTTGAACCCTCATTTGAAGCGCCTTGCACGCAAGCGCTCATAAAAAAAATAGGAATAAAGAGAATACTGCCTATAAATTTCGCTTTTTTCATTTCTTTCCTCCTTAATTCGCATAGATTCGGGTGAAACTGCGTGTTGGGTAAAAACGTTCTGGATTTATAGTGTTTGACTTGGTAGCCGTTTCAAAAAGTGTTACTTATTAATTAATCTATAACCCCTCTATATAGTAATACCATTAAAAAGTGAGTTTTGTGACGGTGATTTCTTGAATTTAACAATAATCTCTGTTTTGTACAAGTTGCAACAACCATTTTTATGCATAACAACAATAAACCGCTAAGGCTTCCCTTAGCGGTTTATACTATTCAATTCCCAATTGCTTCATATACTCCTCTAAGCATATCCCCTGCTCAGTGATTTTCGTCGCATGATAAACCCCCACAAAGCGGTAATGCCAAGGCTCATATATAATCTGCGTTATATCCGTTTTATCCTCCGGATAGCGCATGATAAATCCATATTTATAGCTGTTTTCCTTTAGCCACGCAAATTCATCGGTCTCGTCAAAGTCCGAGGTAAGATGCTCCCTGTCAACAAACCAATCCATGCTGACTATATCCACCGCAACTCCTGCGTTATGCTCACTTGTGCCGGCAGGGGCAATGGACCTTGACGTTGCGGTCGTCGCCTCGATAAACGACATTCCCTCGCTCATATATTCAAGCACACTGTCGCTAAAAAGCTTATGCTGGTACTCCCTTGTTCGATAAGCCGAGATAACATTAAGCTTTATTGCATCGACCTCTGCCGCATTTAACAGTAACATAAGGTAGGGTGCAATGCGGCTATCAAGCTGATATTCATTATATACAGGGGCAGTTTGCACTGAAAAATCCTTTGGCAGAGGATTAAACCCATTTACCAGAAACAGTGCCCATTCATTGTCAATATGCTCATTAATGTTCACGCCGCTCACATCACTTTCCGTTTTTTCGGCGGAGGATTTATCGCTTAGCTTATAAAGCAGTATAAACAGCATTGAGAATATAAGCAAATAAGTGATTGCATATATAATCTTCGTTGATTTACTCAAGCCTGCTCCCCCGTTTCCGTAAAGTATATGATTATGCCGCTATAAAAATTCTTCAGGGTAAGTATCTCATGCGCACTAGCCTTTCGTCAATCCCTGTGAACATTGCGATTTGCTCGTATGTAGAAAGACCGCAGTGGTCAAACGTTACCTCATCATCCTCAATCAGCAGATGCGCGGCAAACATATCCGCCTCACGCTCGTAGCGTGAGGGGACAAGTAGAGTGCTTGAGCTTATAAAAATGCCGTTTATTTTTTCGTGCAAAAGCGCATGCCCAAGCTCATGAGCGCAAACCATTCTGCGCTCATTTTCATTGAGGGCAAAGCTTAAATATATTACCTTACAACCGCTGATATTGCTAAAAAAGCCCCTTACCTTTGTGGGTAAATCAAAGTTTAGAACAAGAATATCAAGGTCACCGCAAAGCTCAAAAGGGTCAGACGTGCCATAACTCTCGCGCAATTTGGCAACAAAGCTTTTAATATAATCCATTCATTTTTCACGTCCATATCCATTCATTCATCATGCTTCGTTTTTCTTCTTGCGCGCCATTGCAAGGGCAGTGCCAACCTCAATAGCAGCTAAAATTTGCTCGACATCCTCGTCATTTAGCTCCTCTCCGTTGAACATAAGCCCATCCTGTGAATACAAGGTGCGCTTAAGCTCAGCGAGAACCTCCTTTTTTTGCCCGTCAGAGCTATCCATTATATAGCCAACTGTGACATCAAAGGCATTTGCGTACTTTAGCAGTGTAGCGCTGTCAGGCTCTCTTCTTCCCTGCTCGTACATACCGATTGCACTTGCAGATAAGCCTAAAATTTGCGCAAGCTGATGCTGCGTATAACCTCTTTGCTTGCGTAATTGCTTGAGTCTTTCGCTTAGCATATCATATCCACCTTTCTGATTATGCTTTGGATTCAAAGCCTTATAACAGGCAAAATGCCACATTGTGTGTTGCTTTCAAGGGTTATTCTAACACATAGCGTGTGAATTGTCAACAATAAAAAGAACAAACTTTCGATTTTCTCTTGACATCACACATAACGTGTGATAACATATGTTTGTAGCTACACATATTGTGTAGCAAAGCAGCAGACATAATACAGGAGGGGAAAATGACTATTAAAGAGCTTGCACAGGAATATTATCGCTCAGCAAAGCAGCTTGAGGGGAGAATTGAGGAGTTAAGGCTTATTCTAAGTGAAATGGATAACACAGACTCAAAATACGAGGACATACATTGCAGAAGAGAACTGCTTATGTCACAGCGCAGGGATTTAATTGCAACTGCAAAATACCTCGAGGGATATGAGGAGGAATGTAATGGCTAGTAAAAGAATCGCATCGGATTTCCTTTACACCGATAAGGGGAAGCTAAATCTCCTTGCGACAAAAGCAGAGGGAGAGGACAATTCCAGCAAACTTCGCAAGGCACAAAAGCTCCTTGCGGCAGTGATGAGGGACAGATTAACATCTACACAACTTCGATATATTATGCTATACTATTATGAAAAGCATACCATGGACGAGATAGGGGCATTGTGCTCAGTAAACAAGTCCACCGTATCCCGTACCATTGCCAGAGGACGGAAAATAATCGAGGATTATCTAACCTATTACTTTGAGGAAGTTTAGGTTATACCTTAGAAAGGACAATCAGTGAAAACACCGATATATGACTTTTTAAGCGAATACGCAGACAAAAATGTTATCAGGGCGCATATGCCCGGTCATAAGGGCAGGCTTGCAGGTATGGAGGAAGCGTCAAGACTTGACATAACCGAAATTGCAGGTGCAGACAGCCTTTATGAATGTGGCGGCATTATTGCACAAAGTGAAAGCCTTTGCGCATCCCTATACGGGAGCTTTGCTACCTTTTACAGCGCAGGAGGCTCAACTCTTTCAATACAAGCAATGCTTTACTTAGGTGTTGGCGCAGGGGGAAGGGTAATCGCCCCACGCAATTGCCACCGTGCATTTTTAAGCGCTTGCGCACTGCTTGACATTGAGGTTGAGTGGATGTTCCCTAAAGGTGATAGCATTTTAAGCAACGAAGTCACAGAGGATTCACTTATAGCTGCAATTAAAAGCTCGAGTGGCGCATCAGCACTATATATAACCTCCCCCGACTATTTAGGGGGAATGGCAGATATTGCAAAGCTTGCGGCTCTTTGCCACGAAAACGGACTGCTACTGCTTGTGGATAATGCCCACGGTGCGCATTTGCGTTTTTGCAAGCATGACTTGCACCCGATAACATTAGGGGCGGATAT
>CAZLMF010000078.1:0-7305 GCA_964560565.1 uncultured Oscillospiraceae bacterium | reverse complement strand
GCAAAAGCTTTCACAGCTCATACAGGCAACAGGAGGTAAACAAAAACAATGACAATATTAGATAAAATAGTACAAAGTCGCATAGAGCAGGTGCAAGCTCTAAAGTGCACCACTAGCATATCCGCCCTAAAGGAGCAAATCGCCGCTCAAAACCGCCCAGTCCGCAGCCTTTACAATGCCATTTCCACCCCCAAGCTATCCATAATAGCCGAGTGCAAAAAGGCATCTCCCAGTAAGGGCTTGTTTTCAAGTGATTATAGATACCTTGATATAGCAAAGCAATATGAGCAGGCAGGAGCAAGCGCAATATCAGTTTTAACTGAACCGAGTTTTTTCATGGGCGCAAACGAGCACCTAACCCAAATAAGCGAGGGTGTAAGCATTCCTGTTTTGCGTAAGGATTTCATATTCGACCCTATTCAAATCTACGAGACAAGGGCGATAGGCGCAGATGCAATCCTCCTTATCTGTGAGGTCTTGCAGGATACCGACAAGCTAACCGAGCTTTATAGCATTGCAACAGACTTAGGGCTTGAGTGCCTAGTGGAAGTGCGAAATGAGCGGCAGATAGAATGCGCACTAAGCGCAAATGCCTCTATAATCGGTGTTAACAACCGCAACCTTGCCACCTTTGAAGTGGATTTGCATTGCACAGCCGAGCTAGGGAAGCTTATACCAAAATCCGCATTGCTTGTAAGCGAAAGCGGCATCCACAACACTGCCGATGCAAGATTTGTGGAAAGTGCAGGCTCAAACGCCATTCTAGTAGGCGAAAGTCTGATAAAAAGCTCCAACATTGCTCAAAGCATTTCAATGCTTATAGGAGGGAATGCAAATGACAATCATGCCTAAAATCAAAATCTGCGGCATAACGAAAATGCAGGATATTGCCATCATAAACCACCTAAAGCCTGACTATATTGGCTTTGTATTTGCGCCAAGTAAGAGAATAGTCACCCCTGAGCAGGCAGTAATCCTCTCCCACGGGTTGGATTCTGGTATCAAGGCGGTTGGTGTGTTCGTAAACGCTGACATGGGTGAAATAGTGCGCCTATGTAAAGCAAAGGTAATCGCTGCCGTTCAGCTCCATGGTGACGAAAGCGAGGACTATATTCACCGACTAAAACAACTTATCAGTGCGCCTGTCATCAAGGCTGTCCGAATAGGCTCAACGCCCCCTAAGGATATAAACAACACTCTAGCCGACTTTCTATTGTTTGACACTTTATCAAAAAGTGCCTACGGAGGCACAGGGGAGCGTTTTAATTGGGACTTAATCCAAGGCGTAACAAAGCCCTTTTTCCTTGCAGGCGGCATTAATGCGGACAATATTTATGAAGCCGCAAAGCTTTGCCCCTATTGCATTGATGTCAGCAGCTGCGTTGAAACTGACGGCGGCAAGGATGAGGGAAAAATACTTAGAATAATTGAAAATGTAAGGAGTATATGCTACAATGAACAGGATACAAGAGAAATTTCAACAGCTAGAAGCACAGGGTCGCAAAGCGTTCATTCCATTCATTACCGCTGGTGACCCAAGCCTTAACGCCACCGAGCGTTTCATAATTACAATGGTGGACGCAGGCGCGGATATAATCGAGATTGGCATTCCTTTTTCAGATCCTGCCGCAGACGGCCCTGTTATAAGCCGTGCAAACGTGCGTGCAATGCAGGCAGGAGTGAATGTCCACTCCACCTTTGAAATGCTTAGCAGAGTGCGTGAAAAGACCAATATTCCGCTGGCATTTCTGATTTATGCAAACATTATTTTTAGCTACGGGATTGAGCAGTTTTTTGCAAAGTGTGCAGAGGTAGGCATCGATGGGGTTATAATAGGAGATGTGCCGATTGAGGAGGAAGGGGAGTTTGCTCCCTTTGCAAAAGCGAACGGTGTGGAAATCATACGCATGATTGCACCTACTTCCCACAGCCGTACCGAGCGCATTTGCAAGGACGCAGGAGGGTTTTTATACTGCGTATCATCAATGGGCGTCACAGGCGTTCGCTCAAGCGTGGAAAGCAACTTAACCCCAATGTTCGAGCAAATTGACAGGCATTGCAAAGTCCCCACAGCAATAGGTTTTGGCGTTGGCACACCCGAGCAGGCTAAAGCCGCCGCAAAATTCGCAAACGGTGTAATAGTTGGCAGTGCAATTGTAAAGCTCATTGAGCAGTATGCAGAGCAGGCTGACAGAAGGCTTTTTGATTTTGTAAGCTCCATGCGATTTGCCCTTGACAACTAAAATATTTCAAACTGTAATTTGTCCTATGTCATTGTAACCGATTTGTAACCATTTTGTAATAAACTTTTTAGGAGGAACACCAATGAAAAAAATAGCAAGCTTTCAAGTTGACCACACAACTCTAGGCACGGGAATGTACATTTCCAGGGTTGATGGGGACATAACCACCTATGATGTTCGTATGGTAAAACCCAACGGGGGAGTATACCTAGAAAACGCCGCAATGCACACTATAGAGCACCTTTTTGCCACATTTGCTCGTAATAGCGAGGCGGAAAAAAGCATCATTTATGTAGGCCCAATGGGTTGCAGAACAGGCTTTTATCTACTCACAAGGGACCTTCCTCACGAGGATGCAATCAAGCTTGTACTGGAAAGTTTTAAGTTTGTAGCTGACTTTGAAGGGAGCATTCCTGGTGCTTCAGAGGTTGAATGTGGCAACTTTCGTGAGCATGATTTAGCCGGTGCGAAGCTTGCTGTTGCACCTATTATTGGAATTCTATCCAACTACCCAGTTGAAAAACTTGATTATTCCCGTCAAAATGACTAAAATATACTCAAGCATATAGTGCAACACTACAATCTTGATAGATAGTGCAACACAAGTTGTTACTAAAGTATTGCAATTTCCTCTCCTCACGATTATAATACTAATAGTTGTTACTGTTTTGTAATCTTTTGAGGAAAGGGGTGTATCTTGTGGCAGAAGCCAAAGGCTCTAAAAGGCCTAAGATCGTCAAGCGCGCTAAGCGTTATGTCGACCACAGGATAACTAATCTTGGTGCTCACGTTACTTCTATTATTATATGTGCATTTATAGATTCAGTATTTTATATTAAAAGGATGGTTCACCATCTTTGGAACCGCGCGGTTACTCCGCGCACAAAAGTTAAGTGCTTTGCCTGCGATTTATTTAATTGGCTGGCAACACCATACCGCAAGGTTAAGTCATTTATAAGCAGCGCTTCTAGTGAAGTGCGCTCAGCGTATTCCCAAAAGGGACTTATCGCTGCTATAATCATCGGCATAGCCGCAGTTATAAACGGCATATGGGACCAGCGTCGCATAGTGGTAACAGCATTCAACTATGCAATGCCCGTTATCTCTATTGCATTTTTGCTTAATCTTGTCAGCTTTGCCACTGACATTAACTATGCAGTTGCAGTTTCCCTTGAAGGCAAGATAATTGCCTATGTTGAGGACGAAACCGTATACGACAGCGCAAAGGCAATTATGCAAAATCGAATCACCTATGTTGACGGCAACGATATTGTTGACTTTGCTCCCACATTTGAAGTGCAAAGGGTCAACGACAATAAAATAGCTGACTCCTATGACCTTGCTGACGTTTTGCTTATGCAGATTGACGGCGAAATCGAGGAGGCATACGGACTCTATATAGATGATGTATTCTATGGTGCAGTCACTGACCGCAAGCCTATAGAAACAGCACTTAATTATGTGCTTGAGCAATACTCATCAGGGACTGAGGGCGAAACCGCAAGCTTCAAGGAGCAAATCAAGTACGAACAGGGTATGTATCTTTCAGAGAGTATAGTTTCTGTAAGTGATATAACATCAGTTCTGACAAGTGTCCGCTCAGTTGCGAAGTATTACACTGTTGTCGAGGGTGACACTCCAATAGGAATTGCCGCTCAAAATAGTGTTTCTCTTGAGGAACTATTAAGCCGCAACCCAGGAATAGATGAATCTCTTTTCCCTGGTCAGAAGCTAACACTAAAGGGCGAGCAACCCTATCTAACCGTTCAAATCAGCAGAATTGAGAACTACAACGAAGCCATTCCTTATGAAACTGTCACCGTTCAGGACTCAACAAAATATAAAGACACCCAGTATATTCAAGCAAGTGGCGAGGAAGGCATTATCAACAAGACTGCAAGGGTTACCTATGTAAACGGCACTGAAACAGGTCGCACAGTACTAAGCAGCAAGATTGAGGAACAGCCCGTTAATAAGGTTGTGGCAATCGGCACAAAGCCTATTCCACTAGCTACTATTTCAACACAAACAGGTCAAGCGGGCAAGTTTATTTGGCCGGTTGACGGATATTACAAAATTTCATCCTATCTAGGTTCATGGCGCTGGACTGGTGCGCACACAGGAATTGACATTCCTGCCGCATGGGGGACATCAATATTTGCTGGAAGAGGCGGCACAGTTGTCTATTCAGGTTGGAAAACAAGCTATGGCAATATCGTAATAATTGACCATGGTGACGGCTTCCAAACCTACTATGCACATTGCAGCTCATTGCTAGTGCGCTATGGCGAAACTGTTACCCTAGGCCAGCCCATTGCAAGAGTTGGCTCAACAGGCTACTCCACCGGCAATCACCTGCACTTTGAGGTGCGTTACAACTACTCAGTCTTAAACCCTGTGGATTATGTGATATATCCGTAAACCCTATTGAATAATAAAACGGGCGGCGAATGCCGTCCGTTTTTTGCGTAAAATTAGAGCGTTAATAAATTTTTTCATAAGCTAATTTTCCCCTTGACACAGCAAATAAAAGAGTGTATAATATCACTTGTGTAAAGCAATTTACTTTACAACAGAGCAACAACATCTTGTGTCTTGGTAAAATGCCAATACTAATTGTTGAAAACATATGAAAGCAGGGATAGCATGAGTAAGATGGATAAAGACCTTAGGCTCTCCGTATTGCTTGATATTTATGGCAATATGCTCACCGATAAGCAGCGCAATGTTGTTGAGCTTTACTATAATGAGGATTTATCCCTTGCGGAAATTGCCGAGCATGAGAACATCACAAGGCAGGGAGTCCGTGACAGCATCAAGCGTGGCGAGGTATATCTGTTACAACTTGAGGATAAGTTAGGGCTTGCACAGCTTTATAATGATATTTCAAAATGTCTGGATGATATATCAAGCAACGCTCAGCGCATAAAGGCTGAATGCGATACCTACGGATTCTCAAAGGAAATCAGCGAAAAATCATCAAGAATTATCGAGCTTGCAACAGAGCAAGCGCAAAAGATAGGATAAACATCTGAAAGGGAGATTGTATTGGCGTTTGAAGGACTATCCGAAAAGCTATCAGGCGTATTTAAGCGCCTTCGTTCTCGTGGAAAGCTAAGCGAAAACGATATAAAAACAGCAATGCGCGAGGTTCGCCTTGCTCTGCTTGAAGCCGATGTTAGCTATAAGGTGGTCAAGGACTTTGTCACAAAGGTGACCGAGCGCTCAGCAGGCGCAGAGGTACTTAACAGCCTCACCCCTGCCCAGCAAGTAATAAAAATCGTCAACGAGGAGCTTACCGCCCTCATGGGCAACACCAGCACAAAGCTCAACTTCCCCTCAAAGCCTCCTTGCATCATTATGATGTGCGGCTTGCAGGGAAGCGGTAAAACCACCCATAGTGCAAAGATTGCAAAGCTACTTAAATCACAGGGCAGACGCCCACTGCTTGTAGCGTGCGATATTTATCGCCCTGCGGCTATAAATCAACTTCAAGTCGTCGGTGAAAAAGCAGGAGTGGCTGTATTTGAAATGGGTCAGATTGACCCTGTTAAAATTGCAAGTGAAGCGATAAAGCATGCAAAGGATTATGGTAATGATGTTGTAATCCTAGACACTGCCGGTCGCCTTCATATAGATGAAGAGCTCATGAAGGAACTTGAGCACATTAAAGGCGCAACCAAACCCCATGAAATACTACTTGTTGTTGACGCCATGACAGGTCAGGATGCAGTCAATGTCGCAAAAAGCTTTGATGAACAGCTTGGCATAAGTGGTGTAGTCCTAACAAAGCTTGACGGTGATACAAGGGGTGGTGCGGCGCTTTCTGTTCTTGCTGTGACAGGCAAACCCATTAAGTTTGCAGGTATAGGCGAGAAGCTCGACGATATTGAGCCTTTTCACCCAGAGCGAATGGCATCGAGAATACTTGGCATGGGCGATGTGCTCACTTTAATAGAGAAAGCGCAGACAAGCTATGACGAGGATGAAGCCAAAAAGCTTGCTCAAAAGCTAAAGCAAAGCAGCTTTGACATGAATGACCTTCTTGAGCAGTTCCGACAGATTAAGAAAATGGGCTCACTCAAGCAAATCATAGGTATGCTGCCTGGTGTCGGCGCTCAGATTAAAGACGAAGACATCGACGAAAAGCAAATGTCACGTACTGAGGCAATCATCACTTCAATGACCAATAGGGAGCGTGAGCGCCCAGATATAATCAATCCAGCACGCAAGCGCCGCATAGCCGCAGGCAGCGGCACAAGGGTTGAGGACGTCAACAGGTTGCTCAAGCAATTCGAGCAGATGAAAAAGATGATGAAGCAGATAGGCGGCAAAAAGGGCAAAAGGCGCATGGGTATGCCGAATTTCCCAATGTAAGTTAATATGTAGTTAATTTGAAATTCAAATTAATATAAATTCCGTTAGTGGAGGTGAAAATATGGCAGTAAAAATCAGACTTAGGAGAATTGGCGCTAAGAAGGCACCATTTTACCGTATAGTAGTTGCAGACTCAAGGTATCCAAGGGATGGCAGATTTATCGAAGAGATAGGCTATTACGATCCAACTAAGGAGCCTAGCGTTATCAAAATTGACGCAGAAAAGGCTAAGAAGTGGATGGCAAATGGCGCACAACCCACAGATACTGTAAAGAATATCCTTAAGAAGAACGGAGTGCTCTAAGCTATGAAGGACTTGCTCATAACAATTGTGCAGGAGTTGGTTGAGGATCCATCGGCAATTGATATAACAATTGACGAGCCGAATTCTGAGAGCATTGTCGTTTATCACCTGCACGTCGCACCTAGCGACATGGGCAGAGTGATCGGCAAGCAGGGCAGAATCGCAAAGGCAATTAGGACTATTATGCGCGCAGGCGCTGGAAGAGCAAATCAAAAAATAATGGTCGAAATTGACTAAAAATAATCCTTGACAAATCGGTGGGGATATGATAAACTATAAAAGTCGCCGCCGAAACATGCGCGTGTGGCGGAATTGGCAGACGCGCTAGACTTAGGATCTAGTGTAGTAATACGTGGGGGTTCAAGTCCCTTCACGCGCACC
>CAZLMF010000077.1:4117-7364 GCA_964560565.1 uncultured Oscillospiraceae bacterium | reverse complement strand
GCCTCCTCCTAATATTACAGGGCAACTTCATATGGGGCATGCGCTTAACAATACCTTGCAGGACATTCTTATTCGCCATAAGAGAATGCAGGGTTATTCCGCTTTGTGGCTGCCGGGCACTGACCATGCTTCAATTGCGACAGAGGCAAAGATTGTTGAGGCGATGAAGGAAGATGGCATCACAAAGGACGATATAGGTCGTGATGGCTTTCTTGAGCGTGCATGGAAATGGCGCGATAAATACGGCGGACGTATTACAAAGCAGCTTAGAAAGCTTGGCTCCTCCTGCGATTGGGAAAGGGAGAGATTTACCCTAGATGAGGGCTGTAACAAGGCGGTTACGGAGGTTTTTATTCGCTTGTATGAGCAGGGGCTTATCTACCGTGGGGAGAGAATGATTAACTGGTGCTCAAAGTGCTTGACCTCTATTTCTGATATTGAGGTTGAATTTGAGGAACAGCAGGGAAGCTTTTGGCATTTGCGCTATCCGCTAAGTGATGGAAGCGGTGCACTTGAGCTTGCTACAACAAGACCTGAAACTCTGCTTGGGGATACGGCAGTTGCGGTAAACCCAAAGGATAAGCGCTATGCAAAGTATGTAGGCAAGACCGTTATACTGCCTTTGGTAGGCAGAGAAATTCCTGTCATAGCCGACAATTACGTTGAAATGGACTTTGGAACAGGCGTTGTAAAAATCACGCCTGCCCATGACCCTAATGACTTTGAGGTTGGATTGCGCCATGATTTGCCGCTAATAAATGTTATGAATGACAATGCTACTATCAATGAAAATGGCGGCATATATGCAGGGCTTGATAGATTCACAGCAAGGAAGAAAATCGTTGCTGATTTGGAGGCACAGGGCTTCTTAATTAAGACCGAGGCGCATTCTCATAATGTAGGCACTTGTCAGCGCTGTCATACAACGGTTGAGCCTAAGATATCCGAGCAGTGGTTTGTTCACATGGAGCCTTTAGCGGCACCTGCTGTTGACGTTGTAAAAAGCGGCGAGCTAAAGCTCATGCCCGATAGGTTTGAGAAAACTTATATGAACTGGATGGAGAACATCAAGGATTGGTGTATCTCACGTCAGCTTTGGTGGGGGCATCGTATCCCTGCGTATTACTGCGACGCCTGCGGCGAAATGACGGTATCTGCCACAGAGCCTAGCGGCTGTCCTAAGTGCGGGGCAGTGCTAAGGCAGGACGAGGATACTCTTGATACATGGTTTAGCTCGGCATTATGGCCCTTTTCAACTCTTGGCTGGCCGGAGAAAACTAAGGATTTAGAATATTTCTATCCAACGAATACTCTTGTAACTGCTTATGATATAATTTTCTTCTGGGTTGCAAGAATGATTTTCTCGGGGCTTAAGTATATGGATGAAAAGCCCTTTGATACGGTGCTGTTTACTGGGCTTGTCCGTGATGCGCAGGGCAGGAAGATGAGCAAATCACTTGGAAACGGCGTTGATCCCCTTGAGATAATCGACGAGTACGGTGCAGATGCACTGCGTTTTATGCTTATAACAGGCAACTCAATGGGCAATGATATGAGGTTTTTACCTGAAAAGCTGACTGCCGCACGCAACTTTGCAAATAAGCTTTGGAATGCGAGCAGATTCATTCTTATGAATCTGCCCGAGGATATGGGCGAGATAAAGCTGCCAAAACAGCTTGAAGTTGAGGACAAGTGGATACTTTCAGGATACAACAGGTTGGTAAGTGAAGTTTCTGATAACCTTGACAAGTTCGAGATTGGCGTTGCGTCAAGCAAGATATACGAGTTTATATGGGACGTATTCTGTGACTGGTATATTGAGCTTGCAAAGCCGAGGATAATGGCAGGTGGGGAAACCGCCCTTGCGGTACAGAATGTGCTAGTATATGTAATGCGTGGAATGCTGAAGCTTTTGCACCCCTTTATGCCGTTTATCACAGAGGAAATTTGGCAGGCTATGCCAAATGACTGTGAAAGTATAATGATTGCAAGCTTCCCTGAATATGATGAAAAACTATCTTATCCACAACAGGAACAGGACTTTAGCCGACTTATCGAGGCGGTAAAGAGATTGCGTCAGCTGAGAAGTGAGTATAATATTATACCCTCAAAGAAAATCGAGTACAGCACGGCAGCAGAGCTGTCCGAGGCTGATAAAGCTATAATTGAGCGCATGGCAGGGGCTGTTTATGCAAATGGCGAACAGGGCGATGAGACGGTAACGGTGGTATCGGAGCTTGCGACATTTACAGTGCCGCTTAATACGCTAATTGACCGCGAAAAGGAACTTGCAAGGCTCAATAAAGAGATTGCGGCGGCTCAAAAGGATATAGATTTCCTATCTGGGAAGCTCAACAACGAGGGATTCCTTGCAAAAGCGCCGCAAAAGCTTGTTGAAGTCGAGCGTGAGAAACTTGCTCTTGCGCAGGAGCGCATGGAAAAGCTGCAAAAAAGTCTTTCTATGCTTGGGGAGTGAGAGTTTGATGACCTATAATAAAGCCCGCGAATACATCGCGGGCTTTTCACAAGGGGGAGGGAAGGTATCCGACCTTTCCCGTATTAAAGCGCTTTTGAGCGCAATGGGCAACCCACAGGATAAGCTGAAATTCGTGCATATCGCAGGGACTAATGGCAAAGGCTCAGTGACCACTATGCTTGATAGCGTGTTCATGGGAGCAGGGCTTAAAAGTGGGAAGTTTACATCGCCGTATATACTGGAATTTTGCGACCGCATACAGATTAACGGAGAGTGGATTGAGCAGGATAGGCTTGTACAGCTTACCGAGTATGTAGGCGGTTATGCAAAGCCGCTTATAGAGGGCGGTGCGCAGTTTTCGCAGTTTGAGATTATTACAGCGATTGCATTTGAGTATTTTGCCCACGAAAAGGTGGATATAGTCTGCCTTGAAACTGGGATTGGCGGAACGCTTGACTGCACGAATGTGATAAAATCTCCGCTTTGTGCGGTGATAACAAGCATAGGCTACGACCATGTTAGCATTTTAGGCAACACAATAGGGGAGATTGCCGCTCAAAAGGCAGGGATAATCAAAGAGGGTACAGCGGTTGTGTCCGCACCTGGGCAGGATGAGCAAGCTCTCGAGAAGATACTTTTAGCCTGCGTTAAAACGGGGAGTACGCTGTATATGCCAAACAGAAGTGGTGTGAAGGTAATATCATCCTCCATAAAGGGGACAAAGTTTTTCTATGGGGATGAGCAATATACCATTGCAATGGCAGGGGAGCA
>CAZLMF010000077.1:0-4017 GCA_964560565.1 uncultured Oscillospiraceae bacterium | reverse complement strand
AGTGTGATTTTGCCTGCCCTTGATGGAGTGGTATTCGTTGATGGGTACGCTCAGCGTGAAATGGCGGCAGATGAGCTAGTTGAGCTTGCGAAAGCTTATGGAATTGAAGTTTATTCCATGCCCTTTAGCGAAAAAGCAATGGAGCTTGCTAAAAGCCTTGCAGGGGAAAACGGAACGGTGCTTGTTGCAGGTTCTCTTTATCTTGCAAGTGCAGTAAAATCAATGCAAAAAAACAAAAAGAAATAAATAATTAATTAAGTTAGTCAAGCTACCGAATTTGACAAAATTTTCATATAAAAAGCCTTATCATATTGATAGGGCTTTTTATTATTCAGTTTATTATCAGCTGAAAGGAATGTATATAAAATGGCAGTTGTTTTATGCGTTGACGGTGACACTGTAAATGCGAAAATTATCGGAGATATTGACCACCACAGCACAAGGCAAATTCGCGAGGATATTGACGGTATGCTTGAAAGAGCGGCACCGAAGCTTTTAGTGATGGATTTTCGCGATGTAAGCTTTATGGATAGCTCAGGAATAGGGCTTGTAATGGGCAGATATAAGGTAATGGATAGTATGGGAGGCGCGGTTAAGATAACCAATCCATCCCCTCAAATACGCAAGGTCATGCGCCTTGCAGGGCTGGACAGGCTGGCTATCGTTGATAATCAGCAATAAACATTAGAAAGCTGGTAGAGAATATGAAAACACAAAATGAATTAAAGCTCATTATGCCGTCACGTTCGGCTAATGAAAGCTTGGCACGTGTGTCAGTGGCGGCACTTGCGACACAGCTCGATCCCACAGTTGAGGAAATTTGTGACATAAAGACATCAGTGTCGGAGGCAGTGACAAACTGCATTGTACATGCCTACAAAAACACGTTAGGTGTAATTAACATAACAGCAAGAATACTTGCAGGGAATATCCTTTACATACGCATAAAAGACAATGGTTGTGGAATTACTGATGTTAAGCAGGCGATGGAGCCGATGTTTACCACTGCTGAGGGCGAGGAAAGAGCAGGCCTTGGGTTTGCGGTTATGCAAAGCTTTATGGATAGCCTAAAGGTGACTAGCAGGATTGGCAGAGGTACTACCGTAACCATGACAAAAAGGATAAGCTCACGAAGTGGAAATGAATAAAATTGATAACGATAAATTTATAGAGAGTAACCTAGGACTTGTGCATTCCTGTGCACATCGCTTCAAGGGCCGTGGTATGGAGTACGACGACCTTTATGGGGCGGGCTGCGTTGGTCTGTTAAAGGCAGCTTCGGGCTTTGATGAGGAGCGTGGGGTTCGCTTTTCGACCTATGCAGTGCCTGTGATACTAGGCGAGATTAAGCGGCTTTTTCGTGACGGTGGAGCTATTAAGGTTTCACGTAGTCTAAAGGAGCTATCGCTTAAAACAAGCCGCGCCCGTGAAAGCTATCTGATAAGGCATGGGAGAGAACCCACCATGTCAGAGCTTGCGGTGATGCTTGAATGCGATGTCACTATGGTTACTGAGGCGGTGACGGTGGGGCTGCCCCCTATCAGTCTCACCGAAAGCGACGAGGAGGGCGGAGGTCAGCTGGACATACCAATTGATGCACCGGAGGAGGAGATTGCTGACCTCCTGTCGCTCAAGCAAGTAATAGGAGATTTAGACGCAAAAGACCGCAGGCTAATAATATTGCGGTATTGGGGAAATAAAACCCAAACTGAAACTGCAGAGCTGCTTGGAATGACGCAGGTGCAGGTTTCACGCAGGGAAAAGAAAATCCTGTTGGCTTTAAGAGAAAAGCTGACTGGATGATATATAGCGACCGCCGCTTCTTGATTGAAGCGGCGGCTGCCTTTTGCTATGTATTAATAATACTTATATTTATACATGTTGTATATCGTGTTAAGATTTATACGTATTGTTTACCTATGAGTCAAATTCAACCTCAACGCCGCCATATGGGCGAATGGCGAGAACATGGCAACTATCAGCGCCGAACACGCTTTCCATTGTGACTTTGTACTGCTTTAACATATCGGTGGGGATAAAGGCTTGTATAGTGCCGGCAAATCCTCCCCCGTGGACACGGGCAGCACCCCTGCCCTCAAGTATATGCTCGGTGATGTAAAGCGCAAGGGTTAGCCCTTGATGGGCGGTGTCGGTAACGGGGTAGATATTTTGCAAAAACCTAAACGAGGAATCGCCCGAGTCGGTAATGTTCTTTAAGAAGGATGTGAAGTTGTGAGTTTTGAGCGCTTGCACCATATGCTCAACACGCTTGTTCTCATCAAAGAAGTGAAGTGCCCTCATAACAGCTCGGTCGCCGTATTTTTGGCGAAGCTCGGTAACATTAAGTGTGACATCGGCACGCTGTATAGCGCGTAATACCTTGTGGTCGAAAAAGCCTGCAATAGACTTCATTTCAGCAGGAATAGCCGCATATTCATCGGTGAGGTCAGCGTGGTCGCCCTTGGTGTCGATTATGCAAAGGGCATGGTTGCTAGTCTCAAAATCAAAGTCAATCTTTTCGATTATGGGGTTATTATCATCCTTGAAGTCAATTGTAACAAAGCCGCCAACGGAACTTGCCATTTGGTCCATAAGCCCCGAGGGCTTGCCAAAGTAAACATTCTCGGCAAATTGGGAGATTTGTGCGACTTCAACAGGGTTTACACAGTCGTCATTGTAAAGGTGGTTTAGGATAGTGCCGATTAGCACTTCAAATGCGGCTGATGAGGAAAGTCCTGAGCCTTTAAGTACGTTTGAAGTGGTATAAGCCTCAAAACCGCCGATTTTATAGCAACGACGGGCAAATCCTGCCGCAACGCCACGAATGAGCGCAGCAGAGGTGGCGGTTTCGCTTTTCACAGGTTCAAGTGAGGAAACGCATACCTCATCGGCATCAAAACCCTCGGATTTGACCTTGATAATATTGTCGTTTGAAGCTCGTACGACGGCTATTACATCAAGTCCGACACTAGCGGCAAGAACCTTGCCGTTATTGTGGTCGGTGTGATTGCCGCCAATTTCCGTGCGTCCGGGAGCTGAAAATAGCCTGTATTCCCCGTCGCCGTAAAGTGCTTTGAAACTGTCTATTGCCGCATTGTAGCGGCTTTTTGCTGAGTCGCTGTCAATGTATAGAGATTGCATTTCTATCTTCATTTTATTCCTCCGTATATTTATCTTATTGCTTATCGTAAAACATTGCATAGGGTTTAACTCGGTGTGAATATACGCTCATGGCAAGTCCGATTGCGACATAAAGAGTCACAACAGAGGTGCCTCCTGCGCTAATAAAGGGGAGAGGAATGCCGATTACAGGCAGAACCCCAAGTACCATGCCGATATTGATAATAGTGTGAAAGCTAATCATTGCAAAGACGCCTACGCAGATGTTTTTGCCGAGAATATCCTTTGCAAGGCGTGCAGAGGTCAAAAGCTTTAGACAGATTAGTGCTAGGAGTCCTACCACAATTATACAGCCAATAAAGCCGAATACTTGTCCAACATAGGAGAAAATAAAGTCGTTTTGCATTTCGTAGACATAGACATATTTGCCGCCAAAAAGCCCTTTACCTGTCAGTTGCCCTGAGCCGAGGGCTATTAAGCCACGATCCTGTTGGTCGGCAATGCCCACTGCAACGTCGTCAGGCTTGAATATAACCATTATGCGGTCTCTATGATGGGGCTGTAAAGCAAAGAACCATACAAGAGCACCCATGATAGGTGCGGCAATAACGCTTGCAAGTACATATACCCATGAAAGACCTGCTGCAAAAAGCATAACAAGGAAGATGAAGACGAATACAAGGGAAGTGCCAAAGTCGCCTTGAAGAGCTGTTATTGCAATAATAATTCCACCGTGCGCAAGTAAAAGTGCCATGTGTCGGAGCTTATTCATGTTTTCGCTTACCTTTGAAAGGTGGAAGGCAAATGATAAAATAAACGCTATCTTTAGGATTTCGGCAGGCTGAAAGGATATTACGCCAAATAGGTTAAGCCATGCACGGTCATCTGCTCTTGATA
>CAZLMF010000076.1:3772-7394 GCA_964560565.1 uncultured Oscillospiraceae bacterium | reverse complement strand
GCTTCTGTTTTTTGTTATTTTCTAACCTGGAAAAGTAAAAATTCATAGTCATTAAAGCGGTAGTGCTGCTTTTGCCGCATTATAAGCTCGTAGTTCTCGTATAAGACCTCATCAGCCGCTTTATAAGCATCCTCGCCATAGAGTATTCTTATCACCACATAGTCAACTGCTTTCTCACGCAAATAGCCGTTTTGCCCGTCCATTATGTTTGGATAAGCCTCATAGGGTATGTTCTGATTTTCAAAGTAGCGGACATTTGGCACAATCCCCGTTGTAGTGTAAAATCCATAGTCAAGGTATCCATAGTTTAGCAGTGTCGCATTGGGAGTTTGCCCTATTACCTCCGCAAATGTATACTGCGCCATTGACTCTCGCTTTGTGCCTAAAAAAGTGTATGTGTTCACGTTTACCGCAAGAGTTATCACAAAAGCTGCCGCCGCCATCGCCCCAAGTCTTAGCCATTTGCTTTTGATTTTAGCTTTCACCTTTTCTCGCAGTCTATCTATGAGCTTTAGCTCACATATACAGGGCATTCCAAGCACCGCAAAGGGCGCAAATATAAAGTAGTAGTAAATATACTCCCTGCCACCGCCAAATACTCCAAGCGCTAAAAACCCCATGCACGCAAGTATTGTAAGTCCACCCATCCTGCCAATTTGCATTTTCCCTTTCATTAGCTGATAAATACCCACACCTGTAAATATCGCAAAGGACGCATTTATCAAGCTATGCTTTAGAAAATACCATATCGCCACAGGTATTCGTAGTTCAAAAGAAAACTCGCTCGGATAATATTTTGCATTGATTAGAAAATATACATCCACCATTTCATATAGGGCATTATTTACCCCAAAATATATTATCCACGGCATAGAGGCAAGGAGCATTCCACCTAAAAATACAAAGCAAGCGCCAAACGCTTCCTTAACATGCTTGCGATAGAGCATTGCAACGAAAAGCATAAACATCCAGCCAAACCAAAAGCCCAGCAGTGAATACTTTATCCACATGGTACACCCTGCAAGCACTCCTGCCAAAGTTGCAGCCCCCATAGGTATCGCCTTAGGGTAGCCTCGCTTAAAGTAGCGCAGTAAAATATAAAGCCCCATTGCAAATAAGGGCAGTGTAAGCTCCTCTGCGCTGTCCCCAAGAGAGATTGCAGGGGCATTAAGTATCCCAATCCCTAAAAGTGGAATTGCAAGCAATGCCTTCTTACTGTCTGTAAACAGCGTCACGGTTTTATAGCTCGTATACAAGAAAGTAGAGAAGGACACAACCTCTACAAGGTAAATCCCAATAAAAGTTCGGTTAGAAATCAAATATGAAGCACCATGCAAAAGGTATAATAGCGGCCCTTTTTGCTCAAATAAATCCCGATAAGGCACCCTGCCGTTTACCATGCCCTTGCCCATTGTAAAGAAGGCATTGACATCAACCCAATCGTTTATAGGGTAAAGCGGCGAGCAGCGTGACGCAATCAGCAGAAGCAAAAATGCCGTTGTGACGCTTAATACGACGGCATAAAAGCTCTTTTTTCTTTCCACCATGCGCAATCCTCCTATACCTTATATCCTTGTACTTTGCCTGCAAAATTCTGCCCGGCACATTACTGTGTCGGGCAAGCCATATACAATTACTCTCCTGAGCAATCCATTCCAAGCTGCAATGCGCGCAAATTAGCCTCAACTAAGTGAGCCTTCCTTGCTGGCACGCATTTCTTTATTGCAAGCTCAATGACATCCTGCGTTGCAACATTTGTTTCCTTGATAAGCTTGCCGAGAATGATAATATTCGCCAAGCCCTTTAGGTCATTTTCCATTGCAAGCTTAGTTGCGGGAACATAATAAACGTCAATATCTGTTCTGTCGCTTTTGCGATCAATAAGGGAGCTATCCACGAACGCTTTTCCCCCGGCTTTAACTGTGCCGATAAACTTATCATAGGAGGGAGTGTTCATTACAACTAAGTTCTCAGGTTCAAGTATAAGTGGGGAGCCAATAAGCTCATCGGATATTGTAACTGAGCAGTTTGCAGTTCCTCCACGCATTTCCGGCCCATAGGAGGGCAACCAGGAAACCTCTTTTTCATCCATAAGTCCTATATAGGAAAGTACCTTTCCCGCAAATAGCACACCTTGTCCACCAAAGCCTGCAAGTAAAGTTTCATTAGTCATTACCCTGCGCCTCCTTGTCCTTGTAAACACCAAGTGGATAGTATGGAATCATATTCTCATCAATCCAAGCAAGCGACTCAACAGGCGACATTCCCCAGTTGGTAGGGCAGTTTGAAATAACTTCAATAATGCTAAAGCCCTTCCCTGCAAGCTGATTCTCAAAAGCACGCTTAATCGCCTTTTTAGCAACAGCAATGTTCTTTATACTGTTCACCGCAACACGCTGTGCAAGAGTAACTCCATCTAAGGTTGAAAGCATTTCACATACACGAATCGGATAGCCTGCAACCGCAGTATCTCTGCCATAGGGTGTCGTCTGAGTAACTTGATTTGGCAATGAGGTAGGCGCCATTTGACCGCCTGTCATGCCATAAATCGCATTGTTGACAAATATAACGGTGATATTCTCGCCACGAGTAGCGCTGTGAACTGTCTCCGCTGTACCGATTGCGGCAAGGTCGCCGTCACCTTGATAGGTAAATACTACTCTATCAGGTCTAGCGCGCTTAACACCCGTTGCAACAGCAGGCGCACGCCCATGGGGCGCTTCAATCATATCGCAAGCAAAGTATTCATACGCTAGTACCGAGCATCCAACAGGGCATACGCCAACTGTCTGCCCCTCTATACCAAGCTCATCTATTGCCTGCGCCACAAGCTTGTGGATAATACCATGTGTACAGCCTGGGCAGTAGTGTGTAGGTATATCAACAAGTGCATTTGGTCTTTTAACTGTAATTCCCATTACTTAGCACCTCCGATTTCAAGGATTTTGTCACATATTTCAGCAGGGGTGGGGATTACTCCGCCAGTTCTGCCAAAGAAATGTACAGGTAGCCTGCACTCAAGGGCAAGCTTAACATCATCTATCATCTGCCCCATGCTCATCTCGACGCATAGAACATCACTCGCCTGCTTGCAAGCGTCATTTATTAACTTAACTGGGAATGGCCACAAAGTCTGAGGGCGGAAAAGTCCTGCCTTTATGCCCTGCTTGCGAGCCATGTCAACTGCGCTCTTTGATATACGAGCAGTTGCACCATATCCGACAATCACTATATCTGCATCCTCGGTTAGATAAGATACGCCCTTAGCGTGGTCACGCTCGATTTCTTCGTAGCGCTCAAAGCGGTCACGAACGGTTTTTTCAAGTTGATCAGGCTTTAGATACAGGGAGGTAATAATATTATGCTTGCGCTTATTCTCGTGTCCGTTTGTAGCCCAAGACTTATCATAATCGCTCTCCGCCTTTTTTTCTTCACCGAAGGTCACAGGCTCCATCATCTGACCTAGGAGTCCGTCAGCAAGTAGCATAACAGGCATGCGATACCTATCAGCCATATCAAAGGCATCAGTGACCATGTCAACCATTTCCTGTACAGTTGAGGGAGCATAAACCAGCACATGAAAGTCGCCGTGACCCAGTGCTTTTGTAGCCTGCCAGTAGTC
>CAZLMF010000076.1:0-3672 GCA_964560565.1 uncultured Oscillospiraceae bacterium | reverse complement strand
TCTTATTCCTCCACAACTATTGCACAATCAGGGCATATTATCGCACAGCGTCCGCAACCGATACATTTGTCAATATCAGTGCAAACCGCAACAGGATAACCCTTATCGTTCATTCTTTCTTCGTCGAGCACAATAATATCCACAGGGCATACCGTAGGGCATAACCCACAGCCCTTGCATCTCTGCTCGTCAACTATCATTTTTGACATTTTATCTTTCCTCCCATAATGGTTTAACATATATATCCACCGGCAAAAGCCCGTCAATATCGCTTAGCTGTGCTGCAATCTCGCTCCTTGCAGTTGTATACGCAACAGGCAATCCTGCAAGCTTTGAGGTTTCCTGCGCATATTCCAGTGCATCACGCACCTGCTGCGGTGTAGTGTCCTTACCAAGGTTTGAGTTGTTGACTATTGCTGTCGCCTTTAGCCTTGCGGCTTCCTCAATATCCCTCAGAATTTCGACGGTTTCCTGCGCTGTCCTAGTTAAGTAGCGGTAGCAGTTAATCACATAATAAACCTTAATATCCGCTGCATCTGCAAACTGCTTTGCGTATCTGCCAAGTGCTGTTGCCCCTGCATCGTCGCCCCCGACGTCTATTATAACATGGTTATCGCCTTTGATAAGCCGACCTATATCCATTCCAAGGGCAGGTATGTCAAGGTTTGTATTAGCATACTGCGGCGCACAAAGCTCGATTCCGCTTTCCTTGAACATAGCGCTAAAGTCCGCAGTCCTAAAATAAGGGTTGACTATATCAAGATCAACCACAGTAACTTTCTCTGTTTTTGCGCATAAAAGCGCAAGGTTGGTGGCGAAATTTGTCTTTCCGCTGCCATAATGCCCGTAAATTACACTTACTCTCCCCATTTGTTCACCTCGTTTTATATAATTTTAACATGTTTCTGCCAAATTGTCCACTTGCATTAAGCCAAAGGATACGCTTCTATCTCCCTGTTTTTTATGCAAATGTTATCATATTTCCTCACAAATACCTAAGGCTTATGTAAAATATAACTCTACGGGATAGCTTGTACAAGCTATCCCGTCATATATTCTTTTAATATGCGCTTTATATATCCAAGTATTTACGCAAAAACTCAACTGCCGAATCAATCCACTCGCCGCAATGAGGTCTAACATGGTTCTCGTCCCATGCAGTGGTTTTATAGCAATCGGACAGCCCATGAGGGCCGCTATCGTATATATGCAGCTCACAAGGAACATTATTCTTTATGCAAGCATGCGCCATTACAAGGGAGTTCTGTGCAGGTACACAGCCATCATCAGCCGTATGCCATAGAAAAGTAGGCGGAGTTTCAGATGTCACCCTATACTCACAGGAGAGCTTCAAAAGCTGTTCCCTCGTTGCGTTTTTGCCAAGCAGCTGCTCAAAGGAGCCAACATGAGGCATTGTAACACCGCTTATAACAGGGTAGCACAATACCGCCGCATCAGGACGCATAAGCTTAGGCGAAATGTTCACATAGGAGCAAAGCTCGCTATCCTTCCACATTGTCGCAATTGATGCCGCTAGGTGCGCCCCTGCTGAAAAGCCGCAAACTGTAATTTTGCCGGGGTCAATCCCATACTGCTTGTGTCTCATGCGAATGTTTGCAAGAGCCCATGCCGCATTTATAAGCGGCTGGGGGTGACGCTTACAGCAGGAATATGTAAGCACAAAGGCATTAAAGCCCTTTGCTAAAAACTGCATTGCAATCGGCTCGCCCTCTCGGTCGGAAACAAACTCATACCCACCGCCCGGGAAAATAAGCGCCGCAGGTCTTGCTTTAGTAAAGGCAAGCCCGGATATTTCGTCTAGTAAATACGCTTTTAATGTAACGGTTTTCCTCTCATTGAGGTAAAAAGTCTTTACGGTCATTGTGCATTCTCCTTAGCTATCTCCTTGGCCTTCTCTGCGCCCCTATTTCTATATCTCTCGAACCTAAATCCAGTATGCTCACAAATAAAATCAAACATTTCCTTTGCCATATTATATACCCTTTCAATGGTCTTTTTCTCAATAACAAGGGCAATATCGGCAGGGTAACGTGTTTCAATATAATATCGGTTTAAGTAGCTGCATTCATCAAGCCACTGCCTAAAGCTCTTATCCACCTTAACCGCCTGACGGCAAAGCCAAGTGAGGTTATGCCCATCCACAAGCCTCTTTTGCGAGTACAGCAAATAAGCTTTCAGTGCCTTTTCGACGCATTGCTGACAATGAAATGCAGAAGAAGCGTAGCAGAGCTCATTTATTTGCAGCTCCCGTGCTGATAATATGTCGATTGCTGCCTTATAAAGCCAATCGTAATAGCGTTTTGAGTCCTTGCGGTCATTATTCCTGCTCATATAGAATAATCCCCGTATCTATAATTTTCGCCGCAAAAGAATGCTCAGAGGCACTCATTTGCCCCCACTCCGCTGTTGTATACACAACAACGTCAAAGGGCAGTTCACTCTCAAGAGTTAAATACATATCGTGCTCAAGTGCATTTCCATCCGCAACATCGCAAACAGCGCAAAGCTTAAAGCTTGTAATAGCACCGCTTAGGTTTTGTTTATGACTAATGAGATATATCCTAGCAGGCTTATACTTGCGAACAATTTCTTCCACTAGCTTAGTTATATGAATACTAATTGCCATAATATCCTCATCCCTTCAGTTTAATTGCAGATATAATTATTATATATCAACATTATCCTTATTTCAAGTATGAATGTTCACAAATTTCGTAACTTGTGCCAAAGTCACACGTAAATAAAGTGAAAACTTTTCTTGGTAAATTTTCAAACCCCCTTGTAATTCTATATGAATGCTTTATAATAATAGTGTTTACGCTTTTTGAAGCAAAGGAGGTAACAAAATGTCCTTCCAAATCAAATGGCTATGGCTGAATATGAAGGGAAAACGTGCCAGATATATCATGTGCCTTTTTATGTCTGTGCTATGTAATATTCTTATACTCGGTTCGCCTATTATTGGACAGAAAATAGTTGATATTTTCATCGCTAATGACAATGCTGCTCAAAACCTAATTGAGCGTCGCGGGCTTTTTACCGGACTAATCATCGGCATGATAGTCCTAACACTTGCCAAGACAGGACTTCAGTACTTTACCAATATCTCATACGAGATATGTTCTCAGCACCTGCTATACAATGTCAAGGTTCATATGTTTAGTAATTTGCAGGTACAAGACATGAACTACTATAACAGAAACCGCGCAGGTGACCTAATGACAAGAATGACAGGTGACCTTGAGATGGTTCGCCACTCCGTTGCATGGATTATTAAAACCATGTTGGAATCGTTATCATTGTTTGTGATTACCTTAGTTTACTTTTTCACCCTTGACGTGTGGATGACACTATGTTTCATTGCATTTACCCCAATCATCTTTGCAATATCACGCCGTTTCTCAAATGAAGTGCGCCCAAAGTATGTGGACTTACGCGAGAGGCTTTCCCAGCTAAACTCTAAGGCACAGGAGAATATTGCAGGGAACCGTGTCATCAAAGCTTTCGCTCGTGAGGAATATGAGATGGAGCAGTTCGACATAAAAAATCGTGACTACTCCGCCGCTAATAAAACCGCCGCTACGGTATGGCTAAAGTATCACCCCTATATTGAAACCTTTGCACAGGCGCTTTGGGTAGTGCAAATGATAG
>CAZLMF010000075.1:0-7683 GCA_964560565.1 uncultured Oscillospiraceae bacterium | reverse complement strand
TCCCACAGGCTACGGTCGCATTATAAGAAATGAGCAGGGAATAACCTCCATAGTCGAACAACGCGACTGCACATCCAATCAGCTTGCCATAAACGAGGTGAATTCGGGCGCATACTGGTTTAACACCCAGTGTCTGCTTGATGCCCTTGAAAAAATCGAATGCAACAACGCCGCAGGGGAGTATTACCTCACTGACGCGGTGGGAGTTATTCTTCAAAGTGACAAAAAAGCAGATGCCTATATCGCCGCAGATGAAAGCGTCACTCTTGGCGCTAACGATAGGCGTGCCCTATATAGTCTTAACCAAATCGCCAAAAATAATGTGGTAAATTGCCATTTTGAAAACGGCGTTGAATTTGTAAGCCTTGATGGGGTAATAATCGGCAGGGAAGTCAAAATCGGCGCAGGCACAAAAATCCTCCCAGGAGTAATACTCAAGGGCAAAACCCAAGTAGGCGAAAACTGCACACTCGGTCCCAATACGCTTATCGAGGACTGTACCGTCGGCGATGGAACTATACTAAACAGCGTGCAGGCATATCAGTCCGAAATCGGCTCACAAGTTAAAATCGGACCGTTCGTACATATCCGCCCAAACAGCAAAATCCATGACCGCGTTAAAATCGGCGATTTTGTGGAAGTCAAAAACTCCGAAATCGGTGAAAAAACATCAATCTCCCATCTTACCTATGTCGGCGACAGCGATGTGGGAAGCGGCGTGAATTTCGGCTGCGGAGTTGTAACGGTAAACTATGACGGAAAGAACAAGAGCAGAACCACTATTGGAGATAATGCCTTTATAGGCTGCAATACAAATCTCGTAGCACCGGTGAATGTCGGCAAGGGCGCATATACCGCCGCAGGTTCGACTATCACCAAGAACATTCCCGACGATGCGCTTGCAATCGAACGCGCACAGCTTGTCATCAAGGAGGGTTATGCAAAACGCAAGCTAAAGCCGAAAGATTAAAGTGCAAAGCAAACAAAATGGAGAGTTAAAGGAAGAAGAGGAAGTACTTAAAATTACGGAGGTTTAAATGATGAACTTGCATGGTAAGGATATCAAGATCTTCACCGCGAACTCAAATCCAAAGGTTGCAACTCAAATTGCTCAAGAGCTTGGGTTGCCGGTTGGAATGAGCGAAGTAAGCACCTTTAGTGACGGTGAAATTTCGGTATCTATAAGGGAGTCTGTTAGAGGCTCAGATGTATTTGTGGTTCAGTCGACTAGCTATCCTGTCAACAACAACATTATGGAGTTGCTCATAATGATTGATGCATTCAAGCGTGCATCGGCAGGACGAATTACAGCTGTCATTCCTTATTTTGGTTACGCACGACAGGACAGAAAAGCAAAGGCACGTGACCCCATTTCAGCGAAGCTTGTGGCGGATCTTATAACAGTCGCAGGTGCTGACAGACTACTTACAATGGATTTGCACGCACCTCAAATTCAAGGATTTTTCAATATCCCTGTTGACCATTTGCTTGGTGTGCCGATTTTAATCCCCTATTTTAAAGAAAAGTTCGGCGGACTAAAGCAAGATATAGTTGCAGTTTCCCCCGACCTAGGCTCAGTTACCCGTGCTCGCAACTTTGCCGCACGCTTTGACTGTTCCCTTGCAATCATTGACAAGCGCCGTCAAAAGGCTAACGTATCCGAGGTTATGAACATTATCGGCGACGTTAAGGGGAAAACAGCAATAATTTGCGATGACGTTGTGGATACAGCAGGTACTCTTTGCAATGCTGCACAAGCCCTCATAGAAAAGGGCGGCGCAAAGCAGGTATATGCATGCGCTACTCACGGTGTACTGTCAGGCCCTGCAATCGAACGTATTCAAAACTCATATATTGAGGATATGATCCTTCTTGATACAATCGCTATTCCTGACGAAAAGCGCGCGGATAAGATCACAGTTCTTTCAGCCGCTCCTGTATTTGCGCAAGCAATCGAGCGCATTTACTCCGACCGTCCTGTAAGTCCGCTTTTCAACTAGAGATTACAACCCAATAAGCGTATATTATGCCCATGTGCGATAGCATGGGCATATACCCCTTTATATTGCATTTTCAAAGGAGTGTAAAATGAGCATTTTCGACGTTTTTAAACAGCTACAAAAGCCTGCCCCAACAGGACAGGTTGAATATATAATTGTCGGGCTTGGCAACCCCGGCTCAAAGTATGAGAACACCCGCCACAATGCTGGATTCATGGCGGTGGACACCCTTGCAAATCGCTTTGATACAAGCCTTAAGCAGATTAAATTCAAGTCCTTATGCGGCGATGTTATGCTTGCAGGCAAGCGTTGCCTGCTTATGAAACCGTCCACCTACATGAACAACAGCGGTGAAGCGGTAGTGGAAGCGTTAAACTTCTACAAAGTCCCCACCGATAAGCTGATAGTCATATTTGACGATGTATCCCTTGACCCCGGCAAGCTGCGCATTAGGCGCAAAGGCTCCGACGGCGGTCATAACGGCATAAAAAGCATAATATACTTGACTGGTAAGGATGATTTTCCTCGTGTGAAAATCGGCATTGGGGCAAAGCCGCATTCCGATTACGACCTTGCAGCATGGGTTTTATCGAAGTTCACAAAGCCCGAGGGTGAACAACTGCAAGTCGCACTTAGCGCATCGGTTTCCGCTTGCGAGCTTATTGCAAAGGGCGAAATTGACAAAGCAATGAATCAATACAATAACTAGATAAAGAAAGGCACATAATCTTCAATGGACATTTTCCATCATTCAGCGCAACTAATAGACGAATGGCAAAAGCTTGCCACCGCAATCAGGGAGGGACACACCCCCTGTGAGGTGACGGGCGTTTCTGCTATACACAAGGCGCATTTTATCGCCGCATTAAACCAAGAATTATCCGCATCCCATGGCGCAACGCTTGTAATAACCGAGGACGAGGCATCTGCTAACCGCTTATGCGATGATATTAACTGTATGCTAAGTGCGGATATAGCGGCGGTATACCCTGCCAAGGATTTCAACCTTACCCCTGTTGAAGTATCCTCGCATGAGTACGAGCATAAGCGCATAGGAGTGCTTTCAAACCTTTGCACAGGAAAGCCTGCTATCGTTATTGCAGGCATTGAAGCTGCACTTCAGCTGACTATTCCCAAGGATAAGCTAGAGCAGTTTACACTTACCATAAAAAAGGACGAGGAGCTGCAAACTGCAAACTTAGCAAACAACCTTATTTCCGCAGGCTATTCAAGGACGGAGCTTGTGGAGGGTGCAGGGCAGTTTAGCTTGCGTGGGCAAATCGTTGACATTTTCCCCGTTTCCGAGAAAAACCCTGTTCGCATCGAACTATGGGGCGACGAAATTGACCAATTAAACTACTTTGATGTGCAAACACAAAGACGTGGTGAAAGTCTAAAGAAAATTTCAATCCCACCTGCACAGGAGGTGCTTTTTAGCACCCCTTTACAGGCAATCGAAAGCATTGAAGCTTTTACAAAGACAATAAAGGGCAAGCAGTCTGAGCAGGTCAGGCAAAGGTTACTCAATGATTGTGACCGCTTAAAAAGCGGTTTACATCTGCCCGATATAGATAAATATCTCTCCCTTGCCTACGGAACCCCTGCTACAATCTTTGACTACATCGGTGAAACTGTTATAATGTGCGAGCTTGCCAACACAAAGGGCAATGCCCGTGGAGTTTTGAGCCGCCATTGCGAAGAAATTAAAGAGCTTTTCGAGCAGGGCATATTATGCAAGGGCTTAGAACGTGTATATATGGAATTTGGTGAGCTGCAATCTATAATGGAGCACCGCCGACTTGTTTACATGGATTTATTCGCAAGAAGCTCCGCCGAACTAAGACTCAGCCAACTAATTAGCGTAAACGCCATCCAAACCTCCGTATGGGGAGGGGAGCTAAAGCTTTTGCAGGAGGACTTGCAAAGTCTGCTGGGCAGGGGAGTATCCTGCCTAGTCTTTGCCGGAACGGATAAGGCTGCAAAGATATTAGCCGAGGATTTAAGCGCGCAAGGGACACCTGCCGACTATATCCAAAAGCCTAAACGGCTTTCCCTAGGAAGAGTGCAGGTCACAGGGGGCACTCTTTCCGCAGGCTATGAATACCCCCACTCACGCATTGCGGTAATCACCCACGCTAAAGCTGTCGCAACTGAAAGAAAACCCATTAAACGCAAGCGTGGGGAGGAAATACGAAGCTTATCCGACATTGAGGTAGGGGACCTTATGGTGCATGTTTCCCACGGTATCGGCAGATATGAGGGAATACAAAAGCTTGAACTGCAAGGCATAGTAAAGGACTACATTAAAATAGGCTACGCAGGTACGGATACCCTTTATGTACCTGTCACTCAGCTTGATATGGTTGCAAAGTACATTGGCCCAAAAGATGACAGCCGTGTTAAGCTTAACAAGTTAAACTCTGCCGAATGGCAGAAAACCCGCAGTAGGGTAAAGGCGGCAGTTAAGGAAATAGCAGATGAGCTAATCCGACTATATGCAAAGCGTATGGCTTCAAAGGGCTTTGCCTTTAGCGAGGACAACGAATGGCAGCGTCAATTCGAAGACCATTTTCCCTACCAAGAAACCGATGACCAGCTGCGTTCAATAAATGAAATCAAATCAGATATGCAAAATCCAGTACCAATGGATAGACTTCTATGCGGAGATGTGGGCTTTGGCAAAACCGAGGTTGCACTGCGTGGGGCATTCAAATGCGTGCTTGACGGCAAACAGTGCGCAATTCTAGTCCCTACCACCGTCCTTGCATGGCAGCACTACCAAACTATGACTAAGCGCATGGAGGCATTCCCTGTAAAGGTGGAACTTCTTTCACGCTTTCGCAATGCCAAACAGCAAAAGCAAATACTTAAAAAGCTTGAAACAGGAGAGATAGACATTGTTGTAGGCACACATAGGCTTGTGCAGGACGATGTTAAGTTTAAGGACTTAGGGCTTGTGGTAATAGATGAGGAACAACGCTTCGGTGTTACCCATAAGGAGCGCTTTAAGCAATCTTTTGTCAATGTTGACGTGCTGACACTTTCTGCTACCCCAATTCCACGCACACTAAATATGGCAATGAGCGGCATTAGGGACATGAGTGTTATAGATGAGCCTCCACAGGACAGGCACCCTATTCAAACCTATGTCATAGAGCATGACATGGGCATAATAGGTCAAGCCATTACCAAGGAATTGCGCCGTGGCGGTCAGGTCTACTATATCCATAACCGCATAGAATCTATTGAGGGCTGTGCTCAAAGGGTGCACGATGTTGTCCCCCAAGCAAGAATTGGAATTGCCCACGGCAGAATGGGTGAGGAGGAATTGCTAAAGGTATGGCAGCAGCTTCTCGAAAAGGAAATTGATATTTTAGTATGTACAACCCTCATTGAAACAGGTGTTGACGTTCAAAACTGCAACACTCTTATTATAGAGGATGCTGACAATATGGGACTTGCGCAGCTTTATCAGCTGCGTGGCAGAGTAGGGCGCATAAATCGCCGAGCTTATGCCTATTTCACATTTAAACGAGGCAAGGTGCTTACAGAAATTGCCGCAAAACGTCTTTCTGCAATTCGTGAGTTCACCGCTTTTGGCTCAGGCTTTAGGATAGCCCTTAGGGATATGGAAATCCGCGGAGCAGGCTCAATTCTAGGGGCTAGACAGCATGGTCACATGGAGTCGGTGGGATACGATTTATACCTGCGCCTACTTAACGATGCTGTAGCCGAGCAAAAGGGAGAAGCACCTGCAAGGGCGGAAACGGACTGCCTTATTGACCTGCGTGTCGATGCTCATATCCCCGAAACCTACATTGAAAGTCCCGCCCAGCGAATTGACGTTTACCGCAAGCTTGCAAGCGTTCGCACACGGGAGGACGGTTTAGATGTAATCGACGAGCTAATCGACCGCTATGGCGAGCCGCCAAAGTCGGTAACAGGGCTTGTGGAGGTTGCGTTAATGCGCAACATGGCAAATGCACTTGGCATGACCGAAATCACCCAAAGGGACGACACTATGCTGTTTTTTGTTGAACAACCCAGCATTGAGCAGGTTGTAAAGCTTTCGGAAAAGTACAAGGGTAGGGTAATGCTCAACAGCCTAAAGCGGACAAATATAAGCTTACGTCTGACGGGCGAAGATCCGCTGAGAATTATGCGCGAAGTGCTCGAAGTATTATCTGGTAATAATTTTGAGTAAGACTAGTATTTTCGCCAATACTACTGTATAATAAATTTATTGGGGGGTAGATAAATGAAAATTGACTGGAATCGTAAATATAACACCATTGCCATGTATGTCATAATTGTTTTGGCTATTTGCGTGGTACTGGCTATTGGGATTTTACGAATTAACTACCTGCTTGGTGTAGTCGCTAGAATAATTGATATTCTTATGCCGATTATCGTGGGTATAGTAATTGCTTATCTGCTAAACCCGGTAATGAGTTTTTTTGAGCGTAAATGCTTTCGTAAAATGTTCAAGAAAAAGCCTAGACCAAAGCTTGTCCGCGCCCTAAGCATAACCACAACACTTTTAATTACACTTCTTGTGATATCGGCAATTATTGCAGTAATCCTCCCCGAGCTATTAAGAAGCGTAGTAATGCTCGGCAGCAACCTTAAAACCTATTATGTGAATGTTACCAAGTGGGTAACGGATTTTACAAACAATAACGACCAGCTTGACGAGATTGTAAAACAAGCATTAAGTGAGATCAGCAAATACATTGATAGAATTATCGATTGGATTCAAGGCAGTGTGCCTTCTATGCTCAGCAAGCTCACATCGGGCATTTTAGGTGTAATAACAGGCATAAAAAACTTTGTTCTTGGAATTATCGTTTCAGTTTATCTGCTTTTTAGCAAGGAATCCTTCCTAGCACAGGGCAAAAAAGTTATGTTTGCAATATTCCCAAACAGTTTTTGCATTAGGTTACTTCGCCAATATCAAAAGGCGCATAAGGTATTTACAAGGTCAATCACAGGCGTTTTACTGGATGCGCTCATAGTTGGCATGATATGCTTTATCGGCACATCAATCCTCCAGATTCCGTATAGCATACTAATAAGCGTGCTTATAGCGGTAACAAACATTATTCCGTTTTTCGGCCCTTTTATAGGCGCAGTACCGAGTGCATTTTTGGTATTCATGGTGGACCCGATAAAGACAATATGGTTTTTAATATTTATTATAGTTTTGCAACAGCTTGACGGCAACATCCTAGTGCCGAGAATTCAAGGCGACAGCACAGGACTTCCAGCATTTTGGGTATTATTTGCCTTATTCTTAGGCGGAGGACTATTCGGAGTATTTGGGATGCTTGTTGCAGTTCCTGTATTTGCTGTTATCTATATGCTTGTTCGTGCGATTATAGAGAAGGTTTTGGCAAAAAAGAATATGCCAGTGGAAACCTCGGAGTATAGTGGCTCTATGGATAAGTATGATGTACCAAAAGGTCCAAAAGGAAAGCTCCCGGATGAACCTACAAGCATGAATTTAAACTAAAGAGAAAAGCTTGTCTGTATTAAAAGCCACGTTTAAGCGTGGCTTTTAAATTAATCGACCTAAGAGGAAGAATATTTTCTAACAATGCTATTGACAATCTGAATAAGTTAGGGTATAATTAAAAAGCTGTCAAAACGGTATACTGTGGGAATATGGCAAACGGGGCGTAGC
>CAZLMF010000074.1:2291-7750 GCA_964560565.1 uncultured Oscillospiraceae bacterium | reverse complement strand
GTGAGAATGTTCCCATCTTCACAGGGGTTTCAGATGCGTTGAAGCGCAAAACTTCGTTTATCATAAGCGCATTTGCAATTCCATGGGGCAAGTTATAGAATGCACCAAGCTTATGTGCCATTGAGTGGCATACGCCTAGAAATGCGTTCGCAAACGCCATACCAGCCATTGTAGCCGCATTTGCCATCTTCTCACGGGCAACAGGATCATTTGGACCATTGTCGTATGCACGAGGCAGATACTCGAATACCATCTTGAGTGAGCGCAGTGCAAGGCCGTCTGTGTAGTCAGTAGCAAGCATAGCTGCATACGCTTCAAGTGCGTGGGTGACAGCGTCAATGCCCGATGCGGCAGTCAACCCCTTAGGTGCATTCATCATCAAATCAGCGTCAACGATTGCCATTCTTGGCATTAGCTCATAGTCTGCAAGAGGATATTTCACGCCGCTTTCCTCGTCTGTGATAACCGCGAAGGGAGTAACCTCCGAGCCTGTGCCTGCTGTGGTTGGAATCGCAATAAAGTATGCCTTTTCGCCCATCTTGGGGAAGGTATAGATACGTTTGCGAATGTCAACAAAGCGCATTGCCATGTCCATAAAGTCTGCTTCGGGGTGCTCGTAAAGTACCCACATGATTTTAGCAGCGTCCATTGCACTACCGCCGCCTATTGCAATGATAGTATCAGGATTGAAAGCTCTCATTTGAGCTGCGCCATCCTTAGCACAAGCAAGTGTTGGGTCTGGCTCAACATTGTAGAAGGTGGTATGCATAATGCCCATCTCATCAAGCTTGTTTGTCACGGGCTTTGTATAGCCGTTGTTGTAAAGGAATCCGTCGGTTACAATGAACACCCTTTTCTTGTTAAGGACTGTTCCCAGCTCATCTAGCGCAACAGGCAAGCAGCCCTTCTTCAGATATATTTTTTCAGGTGCTCTAAACCAAAGCATATTTTCTCTCCTCTCAGCAACTGTCTTGATGTTAACCAAATGCTTTACTCCAACGTTCTCACTTACGGAGTTGCCGCCCCATGAGCCGCAGCCTAGAGTAAGTGACGGTGCAAGCTTGAAGTTGTATAGGTCACCTATGCCTCCGTGTGAGGATGGTGTGTTGACCAGTATACGGCAGGTCTTCATGCGAGCCGAGAATATATCCAGCTTTTCGCGTGCTGTTATAGTGTTTAGGTAAATAGATGAGGTGTGCCCGTAGCCGCCGTCTGCTATTAGCTGCTCAGCCTTAGCAAGTGCATCCTCGAAGTCCTTTGCCTTGTACATAGCAAGAACTGGGGATAGCTTCTCATGGGCAAACTCCTCTGAAAGCTCAACGCTTTCGACTTCGCCTATAAGGATTTTAGTGCTTTCGGGTACTTTAACCCCCGCAAGGGCTGCAATAGTGTGTGCGGACTGCCCTACAATCTTAGCGTTAAGTGAGTTGTTGATGATTATGGTCTTTCTGACCTTTTCGGTTTCGTCCTTATTTAAGATATAGCAGCCACGATCTGCAAATTCCTTTTTAGCCTTGTTGTATACTTTATCAAGAATAATAACTGACTGCTCAGATGCGCAAATCATACCATTGTCAAAGGTTTTAGAGTGAATAATAGAGTTGACAGCCAGCAGAATGTCTGCGCTTTCATCGATAATTGCAGGGGTATTACCCGCTCCAACACCGATTGCAGGCTTGCCGCTTGAGTATGCAGCCTTAACCATGCCATAGCCGCCGGTTGCAAGAATTGTATCACATTCCCTCATGATAAGGTTTGTCATCTCAAGGCTCGGAACGTCAATCCAGTCGATTATTCCCTCAGGTGCCCCTGCTGCAACTGCAGCTTCAAGGACTATCCTTGCAGCCTCAATGGTTGATCTCTTAGCACGTGGGTGAGGGCTTATAATAATGCCATTTCTTGTCTTTAGGCAAATTAGGGTTTTGAATATTGCGGTTGAGGTGGGGTTGGTGGTAGGAATAACAGCTGCAATCAGCCCGATAGGCTCTGCTATTGTCTGTGTGCCGTATGCCTTATCCTCACTGATAACTCCGCAGGTTTTTGTGTCTTTATAAGCATTGTAGATATACTCTGACGCGTAGTGATTTTTTATAACCTTATCCTCAACGACACCCATGCCCGTTTCTTCAACTGCAAGCTTTGAGAGATAAATGCGCTGTTTGTTAGCAGCAGATGCTGCCGCAAGGAAAATCTTATCAACCTGTTCTTGTGTGTAGGTTGCAAATATTTTCTGCGCCTGCCTTACTCTTAGGATTGCCTGCTCTAGCTTTTCAACGCTATCTACAATGGGGTTGGTTTTGTTCTTATCCATGCTCATTGCTCATTCTCCTTTATATGTTAGCTATTCTAGTATTCTTCCGATTTTCTTTCTTAGTCTGCTTTCTTTTGCACTATGTTTTTCTCTAGGTGGCTTGACAGCATTGCAAGGGAGGCTGCCATATTTTCATCATGCACTAGTATTCCCTTTGGAACGCTTAGATGAACGGGAGCAAAATTCCATATCGCTAAAACTCCACTTGCTATTAAGTCGTCGCATACTACCTGAGCGCAATTTGCAGGGACTGTGATAATCCCGATTTTTATACTGAGTCTTTTGCAGATTGCATCTAATTTTGACATTGGGTATATAGGCTTCCCAAAGTCGGTTTTTTGCTCATCTTCTACTGCGCCGTCAAAAGCTGCAATAATGCTCATTCCATACTGGTTAAAGCCTTCGTAATCAAGCAGTGCCTTGCCAAGCTTTCCTGCTCCTACTAGTATTGCATCATGGACATCATCATAACCCAAAAACTTCTCAAGTTCTTTTATAAGCTCCGGGACATTGTATCCCACTCTTGGCTTGCCTGAACTGCTTACACTTGCTAAGTCCTTGCGCACTTGAACTTCACCTAAATCAAGCTCTGACGCAATTGTGGTGGCTGAAATGTTCTGCGGTGCATCATCTGCTAGGGACTTTAGGTAGGTAAGATAGATGGGCAGTCTTGCAAGGGTGGTTTTCGAAATGGTGTGTTTAGTCATTTACTCCCTCCTTCGCCCTTTTATATATTGAGGTTTTATCCCTCGTTATTATTTTAACAAACTTTTCGACTTTTGTGAAATATAAAAATGGTATATCGATATGTTTTTATCGATATACCATTACTTATATGTGCAAATCAAATGGATATATCGGCTCTAGACTGTTCAACTTGCACAAAGAACTCTTTATCAAGCTCCGTAAAATGATAATCTTTTTTATAAATCAGCACATCTTTATATATGCGAACATTTTCTGGCTTGCGCTGAATTAGGCTGTATCGCACTAGCATATCCTCCCTCATAGGCGAATCCCACATAAAAGTCCCATTAACCTGCGTCAGCAGCTCAAAGCGTATTCCTCTTTCAAACACAAATATGCGCTTGTCGATAACTTCAGGTAGCTCTGCCTTTTTGACGTCTGCAATTGGCATTGAGGGCACATAGGGGTCGCCGTAAGCAAGCTCTGTGTAGCCGCTTAAGTCGTCAAGGGTGATAACATCGTTTTTAGCAAGGGGATGGTTTTTGGACATAACCGCCATCTGGGGGAACTCCCATATTTCCTTGGATTTTAAACCCTTGTCATAAAGCATCGTCGCAAAATACGGCTCAAAAGCGGATTGGTATCGGATTATGCCAATATTGTAGTCGTCGTGTAGGATATTATTAATGGCACGCATGGAGTTGGTTTCCTTATAATAAAGCTCTGCCCCACGATTCGGGTCAAGCTGTTTAGAAAGCTCTGTAAAGGCGCTTGCAATGTAGCCTGCCCGTGGCACAGATATTCTAAACTCTTGTTTGTCGGACTCGCCGCTTTTATACATGGCTTCCATTGCGTCAATTTGAGCTAGTATATGCTTTGCTCTAGCAAGGAACTCTATTCCTTTTTCAGTGGGAGTCATGCCCTTGGGGGTGCGCTTGAACACAGTGATACCAAGGTTTTCCTCAAGCTCCTTTATGGCACGGCTAAGGTTTGGCTGTCCCATAAACAGGTTTTCAGCTGCCTTGTTGATTGAGTGTGTCTTTTCAACCTCAACCGCATATTTTAGATGCATAATGTTCAATTTAATCCCCCTTATGAACGCATAGTATTGAAGCTATCGCTTCAATACTATTATATCATAAAATTATGTAAAAATAAACACCATATAATTTTTCTGGACAAGCAAAATGTAGCAGCCTCACAAATAAGCTTTAATAGGTAACCTTTAGGAGGAGATTTTATGGCTGCTGATAAGGAAATCGAGTTATTGCTTGAAAACGGCAATATTAAGCTTGAAATAGAGCTTTACTATGGGAAAAATAGCATTGTTACACTTTATGAGGAGTTTTTAAGGGGTTGCGATTTGACTATGGAAAAAAACAGGTGGAATTACAATGATAAATGAAAATAGCAACATGGCGGCACTTTATATGCGCCTTTCAAAAGAGGACGACGATTTTTTTAGCGGTGAAAGCGCAAGCATTGCATCACAAAGACAAATTTTGCTTGACTTTACAAGCAAATCAGACTTTGAAGTTTATGACGAGTACATAGACGATGGGTATTCCGGCACAAGCTTTGAGCGCCCTGCATTTTCACGCATGGTAGGGGATATACAATGCGGTCTAGTAAAAGTGGTGATAACTAAGGATTTGTCACGGCTAGGGCGCAATAGTGCCAGAGCGTCAGACTTTTTAGATGAGTTCTTACCCTTGTATGGGGTGCGGTTTATATCCGTTGCTGAAGGAATTGATAGCGAAGTAAAGCGCTCTTCTAAGCTTGCGCCGATAACAAATGTAGTAAATGAATGGTACGCAATGGATATATCCGATAAAATTAGGGATGCCCTTGAAATAAGAATGAAAAATGGCGATTACATAGGCAGCTTTGCGCCTTATGGCTATAAAAAATCTGAGGAAAATAAAAACCGCCTTGTTATTGATGAAGAATCAGCAGGCGTGGTAAAGCTTATATTTTCCCTTGCAAGGTCAGGAGAAAGCCCCACTCAAATTGCAAGGCTTCTAAACTTACAAGGGGTGAATACTCCCCTGCAATACAGATATGAACGCTTTTCAAGCAGTGTATCCCCTTGTAAACAGGAGTGCAAGTGGGGAAGCAGTACGATTGCAAAGCTGCTTAGGAGCACCTACTACCTTGGGCATACCGCACAGGGGAAAACAAAAAAGCTTTCCTATAAAAACAGTCGCTCAATTGCGACAAAGAAACAAGATTGGATTATTGTCTGCAACACTCATGATGCCATTGTTGATGAGGATTGCTTTGACACGGTGCAAAGACTAATGAAATCCCGCAGCTGCAAGGGTAAGAATGGATTTGTAAATATGTTTTCAGGACTTGCAAAATGCGCTGATTGCGGGCGGAATATGTCCTCAACGGGGACTAGAAAGCGCGGCTCCCCTGCCTGCCTTTGCTGCGGAGGATATAAACTTTACGGCAAAGA
>CAZLMF010000074.1:0-2191 GCA_964560565.1 uncultured Oscillospiraceae bacterium | reverse complement strand
CCCAACAGCGCTTGAACTTGATAGGCTTTTAGAGAGCATTATAGCTCCGCAAAGCCTTGACAGCAAGCTGCTCTTTACGCTGATAGAGCGCATTGAAGTTTGTCAAGGAGAATATGCAGACGGTATGAAATCCCAAAAAGTGCGTATATACCTTAAATTCAAACCTCCTTAGCATTCACTTCCCCACTAAGCATGTGTATGGGGTTTGGGTGCAATGCGGCAGGGGTAGTGGGTTGCCGCATAATAGACTCCCCTCGTGAGCGGCTTATTGCGATTATCACAAACAACTTTGTACCCTGCAACGGGAGATTCCCTACACTGATTGCAATTATAACTATGTTTTTTGTGGGCTTGGGCACAGGAATACTAAGCTCGGTTTTACCTGCAATCTTGCTCACAGGGATAATAGTCCTTGGGGTGGTAATGACCTTTTTAATCTCTAAACTAATGTCTAGGACATTGCTTAAAGGTATTCCCTCGTCATTTGCTCTTGAAATGCCTCCCTATCGTGTGCCGCAATTTGGGAAGGTGCTGGTAAGGTCGCTGCTTGATAGAACCTTGTTTGTGCTGGGGCGCGCGGCTGCAATAGCGGCTCCTGCCGGGCTTGTAATATGGATAATGGCGAATGTGACTGTAAGCGATATAAGTCTGCTCAACCACTGCTCAGGCTTTCTTGACCCCTTTGCAAACCTTTTTGGGCTTGATGGGGTGATAATTCTTGCATTTATACTGGGCTTTCCTGCAAATGAAATTGTTGTGCCGATTATTATAATGGCGTATATGTCAACCGGAAGTATAATGGAGCTTGACAGCCTAAGCTCCATGCGTGAGCTATTGCTGCAAAATGGCTGGAGTTGGCTTACTGCCGCATCGACATTGCTATTATGCCTTTTCCACTTTCCCTGCTCCACCACCTGCCTTACAATAAAAAAGGAAACCGACAGCCTCAAATGGACTGCGATTTCCTTTATGCTGCCCACCTTAGTGGGGCTTATATTATGCTTTGTCCTCACAAGTGTCAGCCGTTTGCTCGGCATCGCCTAGGGAGTCGGGATCCATTGCTGCAAGCACTATTGATGCTCTTGTGCCTAAATCCTCACGGCTAACGATTTCCATATAGCCACCGTGTCGCTCGGTAATCCACTTTGCTATTGATAGTCCTAAGCCTGTGCCTCCTGTTTTGCGGGCACGAGAATCATCGGCGCGGTAAAACCGCTCCATAACCTTTGGCACAGCATTTGCAGATATTCCTATGCCCTCATCCTGAACTGTCAGCCATGCCATGTCCCCTTTGCGGCTGACAGAAAGCTTTATATTGCCTCCTGCCGGGGTGTACTTAATTGCGTTATCCATTAAAATACGAACTGTCTGCTTAATAAGCGCCTCATCGGCGGTGATAAACACACTGCTTATTACCCCTGAATACTCATGTCCGCCGTCAATCATTTTGGTTTCGCGAAGCACCTCGGACACAAGGTCTGCAAGGTCAAATCGCTGTAAGTTAAGCGCCATGGTGTTGTTGTCCCCTCGAGCTAGGAATAAAAGCTGTTCCACTAGATCTTTCATGCCTGCCGCCTCCGCCTTAATGGCGTCAATGGACTCCTGCAACGTCTTTTCATCGTTTTTGCCCCATCTGTCAAGGAGGCTTGCATAGCCCTGTATAACCGAAATAGGAGTCCTCAGCTCATGGGATGCATCGGACACAAAGCGAATTTGGGAGTGGTAGGCATCATTTATGCGGTCGAGCATAGAGTTTATCGCCTGTGCAAGGGTTTTTAGCTCATCCTGTGCGCTATCCACTGCAATGCGTGTATCAAGCCTTGAGGCGTTGATATTGTTAAGCTTTCCTGCCATTTCTTTCATCTGGTCAATTGAATAAGGCTCGGTATGTGCAGCAGGTGGAGCATTGAGGGTATGAGCGACAGCTGCAAGCTCGGATATGGGCTGTAAGGTTTTTCTGACAAGCCTTTTTGTGCGCCAAAAGTTTTGTATAAGGGAAATAAACTCAAAAATAATCAGCGCCAATAAAATATGGCGAAATATATATGCAATAAAGCCTATGTTTATGATAATTGCATAGTTTGCATTGTTGTTTTCTTTGCTTGTAAGCTTAATTTCATACGTCATATTATCAAACAGCTTAAAAATCGACTCACCCTTGATTGAATTTAGGTGTATGCTTCTTTTACCC
>CAZLMF010000073.1:0-7905 GCA_964560565.1 uncultured Oscillospiraceae bacterium | reverse complement strand
AACCTCACAGGGCGCAATATGCGGCAGTACTCTTGCTCTTATGGACGCAGGCGTGCCAATTAAGGCGCCTGTTGCAGGCATATCCTGCGGACTTATCACCGAGGGTGACCGCTGGATGACCATGATTGATATTCAAGGCCTTGAGGACTTCTTCGGAGACATGGACTTTAAGGTTGGCGGTACACATAACGGTATTACCGCAATCCAAATGGACTTGAAGGTTGACGGTTTAACACCTGAGATAATCAAGGAAGCACTTGAGAAGTGCCGTAAGGCAAGGCTTTATATCCTTGATGACATTATGCTCAAGGCAATAGAGAAGCCTCGTGATGCAGTCAACAAATGGGCACCTAAGATGCTTACCACCAAGATAGCTGTAGATAAGATTCGTGAAATCATCGGCACAGGCGGCAAGGTTATTCAAAAGCTTTGTGCTGACTATGAAGTGAAGATTGATGTTGATGAGGAAGGCAATGTATTCGTATCCGGCATGGATATGGAAAAGGCGAGCAAATGTATTCAAGTTATCAACACCATTGCAAACGACCCAGAGGTGGGTGCTATATACAAGGGCAAGGTTGTCCGCATAATGACCTTTGGTGCATTCGTGGAAATCGCTCCGGGCAAGGACGGAATGGTTCACATCTCAAAGCTTGAGAACAAGAGAGTTGAGAAGGTAGAGGACGTTGTTTCCGTCGGTGATGAAATTCTTGTTAAGGTTATGGAAATTGACAGCCAGGGACGCATCAACCTATCACGCAAGGACGCACTTTCTGATATTGAAGCTAAGAAAAGCGAACAGACCAGTCAGTAATTACAAAACAATGCCTCCGCAGTTTTACTGCGGAGGCATTTTCTTTGCATAAATTCAGTTTTAAGCGTTTAGTGCCGCCTCTAATTTGTTGTAAACATCATCTTGCTTATCGCACATAACAAGCACTACCGTTCCATCCTCGCGAGTCTTTATAATTGCATTTTTCGCAATTTCATAGCCCTGTGGTAAGTATTCCTTAAAAATATCCTCTTGATTTTTCACATAGGCTTCAACCGCTTCAAGGATTGCTTGCTCTTTGCCCTCGGCAGGTGTAATCACCGCAACACCATAAACTGATATGTTCATCATTGTAAGGCTGATCGCATAAGCTTGAGTATCCTCGGGCTTAATACTTAAAGCTTGGAATGTGAAATCTGCCATTTCGTCCTCTGATGATGTTACAACGGGCAAATATTCGTTCTCCTCAGCAGAACGAGAGCCCTCAATTGCATTTTTATAAAGTGTAGTCATCTCCTGTGGCGTAATCTTTTCTTGCTCCTTGTTGTTATTGCAGCCGCTTGCTAAAATAAGCATGGGTATAAGTGCCAGTGCAAATAGTTTTCTCATAAGTATCTCCTTTAAAAATATATAGCAAAGCAAAAAGCCTTGCTATATAAAAGTGTAAGAAAACATATTCACTGTTGCGATAGCATAAAATAAATAATACTATACTACACATTAAATCTAAATAGCACAACATCCCCGTCGTTCATTACATATTCCTTGCCCTCAAGGCGAACAAGCCCATGCTCCTTAGCGCCTGTCATACCACCATGAGCCATAAGGTCGTCAAAAGCCACTACCTCAGCACGGATAAAGCCTCGTTCAAAGTCAGTATGGATTTTGCCAGCCGCTTGAGGTGCTTTTGTGCCCTTCTTTATTGTCCAAGCACGCACTTCAGGTTGTCCTGCGGTTAGATAGCTAATAAGCCCTAAAAGTGAATAGCCCTGTTTGATTATACGGTCAAGTCCGGATTTTTCAAGCCCCAGCTCAGCTAAGAACATTGCTCTGTCCTCATCGGGCATATCGGATATTTCCGCTTCTATCTGAGCGCATATCGGTAATACTTCCGCTTTTTCCTCGGCGGCAATCTCACATACAGCTTTGTAATGCTCGTTATTGTCTATGTTGCTCGAAAAATCATTCTCACTTAGGTTTGCGGCATAAATTACAGGCTTATTTGAAAGCAGGGCGGAGGTTTTGATAATCTCACTCTGCTCATCTGTGTAGTCAAAGCTGCGAGCGGTTTTTCCACCTTCTAGATGCTCCTTTAGCTCCTCTAAAAAGTCAATCTCAACTTGATATTTCTTATCCGACTTTAATAGCTTCTTGGTGCGGTCTAAACGGCGTTCCACCATTTCAATGTCCGCAAAGATAAGCTCAAGGTTAATGGTCTCAATATCACGTCTTGCACCTATTGTGCCGTCCACATGGATTATGTCCGCGCTATCGAAGCAGCGCACAACATGAACAATAGCGTCAACTTCACGAATATGGGATAAAAACTTGTTGCCTAACCCCTCGCCCTTAGATGCACCTTTTACAAGACCTGCAATATCAACAAACTCAAGGGCTGCAGGTGTAAATTTAACGGGGTTATACATTTGTGCAAGCTTATCAAGCCTCTCATCGGGCACAGAAACAATGCCGATATTAGGTTCAATAGTGCAGAAAGGGTAATTAGCGGATTCTGCGCCTGCATTAGTCAGCGCATTAAAAAGTGTGCTCTTGCCTACATTTGGCAAACCTACCATACCTAGCTTCATAAAAGAATTTCCTTTCACCTTCACAGAAGAACAAATAATATGCAAATATACTGCTATACAGCGTAAACGTTAAAAAAAGTCGGCAATGCCGACATAGCCATCGCTTATTTTATCACATAAGACCGCAATATGTCAATTGCAATAAGAGGTGCATTTTTGTATTGCTAAAATAATTAAACCGTGTTATACTAAATATAGTGTTTATTAAACTAAAAAAGTAATATAAGGGGGATGGCTAATGGATTTAGTTCTTTGGATTGCAGTTCTAGTTCTAATGATTGGGCTGGAGCTTTCCACTGTTCAGCTAGTTGCAATTTGGCTTGCAGCATCAAGTTTGGTGACATTCTTTGTGGCACTATTTGGCGCAGAGTTTTGGATACAATGCGTTGTATTTGTCGTGCTTACATTAATATTACTTATAGCAACACGCCCGCTTGCAAAAAAACTTTTGGGTATGCCTGTAATCCCTACAAATGCTGACCGTAACATCGGAGGCAAGGGCGTTGTTTTACACAAAATAGATAATGAAAATGCCGAGGGTAAGGTTGCAATTGACGGACTTGAATGGACAGCGAGATCCGCTGACAGCACAGTTATTGAAAGCGGAAGCACAGTTATAGTTGAGCGAATTGAAGGCGTAAAGCTTATTGTGACAAAAGCACAATAACGAATAAGATTTACATATTAAAGGAGGAAACACAATGCCAGAATCAGCCATTTATGCATTACTTGTGGTGGGAGTTATATTTATAATCGTCCTAATCTCAAGAATTAAGATTGTTCCACAGGCACAGGAGTTTGTGGTTCAAAGGCTTGGTACTTACCTTACAACATGGAACACAGGTATCCACTTTCTAGTACCTTTCCTAGACAACATTGCAAAGCGTGTGTCAATTAAGGAACAGGTAGCTGACTTTAAGCCGCAGCCTGTTATTACTAAGGACAACGTCACCATGCAGATTGATACAGTAGTGTTTTTCCAAGTGACAGACTCTAAGCTTTATGCTTACGGTGTGGAGCGTCCACTGTCTGCAATTGAGAACCTGACAGCAACAACACTGCGTAATATCATAGGCGAGCTTGAGCTTGACTCAACTCTTACCTCAAGAGATGTTATCAACACTAGAATCACAAATATCCTTGATGTTGCTACCGATAAATGGGGCATTAAGATTAACCGTGTTGAGCTAAAGAACATTCTTCCTCCTCGTGAAATACAGGATTCTATTGAGAAGCAGATGAAGGCGGAGCGTGAGCGCCGTGAAAGCATTCTACAGGCAGAAGGCCGCAAAAAGTCCGAGGTTCTTGTTGCCGAGGGCGAAAAGCAGTCCGCAATCCTAAAAGCAGAGGGACAAAAGGAATCCGAAATCCTAAGAGCGCAAGCGGCCAGGGAAGCTGAAATCCTAAAGGCTGAGGCTGTTAAGCAGCAGAAAATCCTCGAAGCTGAGGGTGAGGCTGAGGCTATTCGTATGGTTCAAGAAGCTGTTGCAAAGAGTATTGTTTTGCTTAACAATGCCAACCCAAGTGAAAGTGTAATCGCAATTAAGGGGCTTGAGGCATTTGCTAAGGCAGCCGATGGGCGTGCTACAAAGATTATCGTTCCATCGAACATTCAAGGTCTTGCGGGGCTTGTTACCTCAATTAAAGACATCGCCCAAACAAATATTACTGAGTAATTTCATATTGACTAAAAATGCAGGCTTTACTGCCTGCATTTTTATGATTTTTATGGCTTGCCCTTTGTGTAAAAATATTGTATAATGTAAATGGTTTTTTCATAAATTATGAAGGAGCGTGAGGAAATGCAATCCCTAACGTGCAGTTACAGTATAAGCAATGTGTTTCGTTTGGAACATGGAGGGACAGCCGCATACCTAAACGCTAAGTTACAAAATAATAGCAACTAAAAGCTGTGGCTACGGATAGTCACAGCTTTTCATATTTAGAAATGGAGGAATAGGGATGGATACAAGCAAAATCGCAGTTTTAATGGGTAGCGATAGCGATCTACCCGTTGTCAGCAAATGCTTAAAAATACTAAAGGAATACGACATCGCCTTTGAAGCTCATGTCATGTCAGCTCATAGAAGTCCTGAACAGGTGGCTAAGTTTGCAGCAAGTGCTTATGATAAAGGCTTTCGTGCAATAATATGTGCAGCAGGCAAGGCAGCACACCTAGCAGGTGCAGTTGCCGCACAAACTTCATTGCCGGTTATCGGCTTGCCTGTTAAGGCATCAACCCTTGACGGACTTGATGCGCTGCTATCCACTGTGCAGATGCCCAAAGGCGTGCCGGTTGCGACAGTTGCAATTGACGGGGCTGAGAATGCGGCATATCTTGCAATACAAATCCTTGCAACAAGCTCACCTGAACTATATAATAAGCTTAGAGATGCAAGAAAAGCAATGTCAATCGCATTGCTTGAAGTTGACGCACAACTTGCAAAGAAAATAGAAGAAATATAAAATCATCTTAATCAATATGCAGAAAGGAAGAAAATGAAATGCAAAAGTTGTCACAAGTTTATGAGGGGAAAGCTAAGAAGGTTTATGCTACTGATAATCCACAGCTGTTCATAGTTGATTATAAAGACGATGCAACCGCTTTCAATGGTGAGAAAAAGGGAACAATTCAAGGCAAGGGTGTTATCAACAATCGTGTTACCAACCATCTTATGAAGCTACTTGAGAAAAACGGCATTCCTACTCATCTTGTTGAGGAGATCTCCGACCGCGAAACAATAGTAAAGAAAGTTAAAATTATCCCTCTTGAGGTCATAGTGCGTAATATTGCCGCAGGTTCACTTTCAAAGCGCCTTGGTTTGCCCGAGGGTACAAGGCTTGCGAAAACAGTACTTGAGTATTCCTATAAGGACGATGCACTTGGCGACCCAATGATTAACGATTACCACATTTTCGCCCTTGAGCTTGCAACAAGAGAAGAGCTTGACATTATTGCTGGATATTCATTTAAGGTAAATGAAGTGCTGGGCGCATATTTAAAGGATTTAAATATTGAGCTTATCGACTTTAAGCTTGAATTTGGCAAGACTGATAGCGGTGAAATCATACTTGCAGACGAGATTTCCCCCGACACCTGCCGCTTTTGGGATAGCATCACAGGCGAAAAGCTCGACAAGGACCGCTTTAGGCGTGACCTTGGAGGAGAAGTTGAAGCTTATCAGGAAATTCTCAAACGCTTACTGGGTGAATAATCTTATTTCCGCCTGAAGGTTCATGTCTTCGCACATGGGTCTTCATCAATCAGGCATTTGCGAAGTGAAGGAGCACAAATATGTTAGACAACAGTAAATCTATAATTATAGATGAGCAGGACGATTCCCCCTTTGACAAGCTGCATGAGGAATGCGGTGTCTTTGGCATTTACACAAAGGAGCAAACTGACGTTGCAACAAACACCTATTATGCGCTATATGCGCTTCAGCACCGTGGGCAAGAAAGCTGTGGCATTGTAGTAAACGACCAAGGTGTGTTTAGCTCACATCGAGGGCTTGGGCTTGTCAACGAGATATTTACTCGTGATGCTCTTAACAAGCTTGGCTATGGCAAATTTGCGGTAGGTCATGTGCGATACTCCACTACAGGCACCTCAAATGTTTCAAACGCACAGCCTCTAGTCATACGTCATATAAAAGGCCCAATGGCAATAGCGCACAATGGCAATATATGCAATGCTCACGAACTTCGCACAGAGTATGAGCTCAAGGGTGGCATTTTCCATACTACAAATGACACAGAGGTACTTTCTTATGCTATAACTGAGCAAAGGCTTGTGACAAATTCCATTGAGGATGCTGTTGAACAGGCTATGTACAAGCTAAAGGGTGCTTATTCCATCGCGGTAATGTCGCCCCAAAAGCTTATCGCCGCAAGGGATCCAAAGGGCTTTCGCCCCTTATGCCTTGGCAAGTTTGAGGGCGGCTATGCAGTGGCAAGCGAATCCTGCGCCTTTGACAGCATAGGGGCAGAGTTTGTGCGCGATATTCGCCCAGGTGAAATACTTGTAATTGACGATAGCGGACTGCGTTCCATTGAAACTCACTGCGGAGAAAAGGGCAACCTTTGCGTATTTGAGTTTGTATACTTTGCACGACCTGATAGTGTAATAGAGGGCGCAAGCGTTCACCGTGCAAGGATTAGAGCAGGGCATTATCTAGCTCTTGAGCACCCTGTTCAAGCAGATATTGTAATCGGCGTACCCGATAGCGGACTTGATGCAGCGCTTGGATATGCACAGCAATCGGGCATTCCATATGGAATAGGCTTTATTAAAAACCGCTATGTAGGGCGCACATTTATCCAACCCTCACAGGGGCAAAGAGAGCGCTCGGTACGCATCAAGCTTAATACAATAGGCGAAAATGTAAAGGGCAAGCGAGTAGTTCTCATTGATGACAGCATAGTCAGAGGCACTACCTGCGGCAGAATTGTGTCCCTACTGCGTGAAGCAGGGGCAAAGGAAGTTCACATGAGAATTTCCTCTCCGCCTTTTGTAAACCCATGCTATTTTGGCACTGATATTGACAGCCGTGACAAGCTAATCGCTTGCAAGATGACAACTGATGAAATCAAGGAGCATATTGGAGCGGATAGTCTTGGTTATTTAAGCGTAGACAGCATAAATAGAATAGCAGAGGGCGCAAAATGCGGCTTTTGCGATGGTTGCTTTACGGGAAATTATCCTGTTGAGGTGCCTGAAGAAGCACCAAAGGACAAATTTGAAGCAAAGCTTCAACCGTAGCAAGAGTTTCAATATTTTTATTTTTCGAAAGGGATGGTTAGATGAAAAGTTACAGCGAAAGCTATAAAGCGGCAGGGGTTGATGTAACGGCCGGCTACCGTGGAGTTGCACTAATGCGTGAATATGTTGAGCGCACTCGTACTGCTGGAGTATTATCGGGCATAGGAGGCTTTGGGGGAATGTTCGAGCTTGACCTCACAGGCATTTCAAAGCCTGTATTGGTGTCGGGCACAGACGGAGTCGGGACAAAGCTAAAGCTTGCTTTTCTTAATGATAAGCACGACACAATCGGAATTGACTGCGTTGCAATGTGCGCAAACGATATAGTTTGCTGTGGCGCAAAGCCACTTTACTTCCTTGACTATATTGCTTTAGGCAAGAATGTGCCTGAGCGTGTAGCAGAAATAGTAAGCGGAATTGCAGAGGGCTGTGTGCAAGCAGGCTGTGCCCTAATCGGCGGCGAAACTGCCGAAATGCCCGGATTTTACCCTGAGGATGAATATGATGTCGCAGGCTATTGCACAGGAGTTGTTGACAAGGACAAAATTCTAGAGCCTGCAACC
>CAZLMF010000072.1:5512-7913 GCA_964560565.1 uncultured Oscillospiraceae bacterium | reverse complement strand
GGCAAGACATAACGTCCTGATGGTCACCGAAGATACAGAGTGTGTGTGAAGCAAGTGTACGAGCTGATACGTGGAATACACATGGAAGGAATTCACCTGCAATCTTATACATGTTAGGGATCATAAGAAGAAGTCCCTGTGATGCTGTGTAGGTCGTGGTAAGAGCACCTGCTGCTAAGGAGCCGTGAACAGTACCTGCGGCACCTGCCTCAGATTGAAGCTCTGCTACCTTTACCTCTTGACCGAAAATGTTTTTATGTCCGGCAGCTGACCATTTGTCTGTAACCTCAGCCATAACAGATGAAGGGGTAATAGGGTAAATTGCAGCGACATCAGTGAACGCGTAAGAGACATGAGCGGCAGCTGTGTTGCCGTCCATGGTCTTCATTTTTCTTGCCATTTATATTGTCCTCCTTTTTAATCTTACACATTTGTTATGAAATTAACAAAAGCGTATCTTCAACTACTAATTTTATCATCTTTGCGCTTCAAAGTAAATACTAAACGAAAAAATGGGGGAAGATTTAATGTAAATTATATGTGACGTTAGTTTAATCGGGCAAATCCACATGGGGCAAATCGGATTAACAAGAAATATTATACACATTATTTCATTGAATAGCCTACTTCTTGACAATATGGTTGTAATGTGATAAATTTATAAATATAAAAGTATATAAAAAAGGAGGATCGCATCAATGAAGGACAACCCTGACGACGCGGAAGCGGACAAGCCAACTGCAATTATTTGCAATTGGAGGCTTATTTGTCGTGTCGCTGAAGGTTTTATAAGAATGCGTTATATCTACATAAGGGCTTAAAGCGTTCACTTTAGAAAGTAGAATGGCTTTGGCTTTTTTTGTTTTTTCGTATTTTTATTATTTCCGGAGGTTATAAATTTTGGTTACTCATATATTAGTGTTAATAGTGTTAATTATGCTAAACGCTTTTTTTGCGGCGTCTGAAATGGCGCTTATTTCTGTAAACTCAAACAAGGTGAAAGCAATGGCGGAGCAAGGGGATAAAAAGGCGGTACTACTCGAGGATTTGCTTGCAAAGCCTGCAAGCTTTTTAGCGACTATTCAAATAGGCATTACACTTGCAGGTTTTTTAGCGAGTGCATTTGCCTCGGATAACTTTGCCGAGCCTATCACAAGGATTGTGATGGAAACGGGGATTGGAATCCCTGAATCGGTGATTAAAACCACCTCAATGGTGATTGTCACGATAATACTATCCTATTTCACCCTTGTTTTTGGGGAGCTTGTGCCTAAGAGGGTTGCAATGCGCAAGGCGGAGAAAATGGCATTCTTTGCAGTGCGACCGCTTAGGTTTTTGTCCGTTGCCACTTCCCCCTTTGTTTCGGTGCTTACAAAGTCCACAAACATTGTCACCCGTCTATTTGGGCTTGACCCCAACGAAAAGGAGCAGGATATCACAGAGGAGGAAATCCTCCTGATGGTTGATGCGGCGGATGAAAACGGTGTGCTTGAGGAGTCCCAAAAGGAAATGATAAACAACATTTTCGAAATGGGGGACTTGACTGCAGGCGAGGTAATGACTCACCGCACGGACATTGTCGCTGTGAGTGTCGATACAAGGATTAGCGATGTTGTGCCTCTTGCCATAAGCGAAGGATTTTCTCGAATTCCCGTATATGGGGACAGCGTTGACGAGATTATAGGCATACTTTATGTCAAGGATTTATTTAGCCTTGTGGGCTGCGACCATGTGGAGGACTTTTCCGTCAGTGACTTTATCAGAGAGGTTATTTACTTCCCTGAAAGCAGCAGGATAATGGATGTGTTTAGAAAGCTTATCGAAAAGAAAATGCATATGGCTGTTGTGGTTGATGAATACGGCGGAACAGCAGGCATTATCACAATGGAAAATATCGTCGAGGAGGTCATGGGCAGCATTCAAGACGAGTACGACAACGAGGCTGACGAAATGACACAAATATCCGATGATACCTATATTATTTTAGGTACAGCCGACCCTGAACATGTCCTTGAGGAGCTTGGAGCGCAGCTTCCACAGGAACATGAATACGACACTATAAGCGGACTTATCGTGGATTTGCTAGGGCGAATTCCCACTGAGGATGAAACCCCCACGGTAACATACGCAAACATTGATTTTACAGTGCTTGTTATTGAGGACAGGAGAATTGAAAAAATCAAGGCTGTGATTAGAAGTGAGGTAGAAAGTAAGAATGATGACCAGGGAAGAAGTAAAAACAAAGGCGACGAGGATTAGAATATTTGCGGCATGCCTTATTGCAAGTGTAGCACTTGCGTCATTAAGCGGCTGCAGGTTTATGACAAACGGGGGCAATCCTGATATAAAGCTATCTTCCGACACAAGCATTGCAACTTCTTTAGACAGCACATTTACAACT
>CAZLMF010000072.1:0-5412 GCA_964560565.1 uncultured Oscillospiraceae bacterium | reverse complement strand
CCGACCACAAAGCAAACTACAGCCACCACACAGGGGGAAACCCATAGCTTTGTATATCAAGTTGATGAAAGCTTAATGTATGGCTATTCAAAGCTTACGGGGAGCGAGAAAAAGCTCTACAACACCTTGCTCAATGGTATTTCCTCTCACAAATCAAGTATCACAATCACTGCCTCGTCTACGGACAGCGTTTTGAGGGCATATTATGCCATAATAGGCGACCACCCGGAGATTTTCTACATAACAGGGAAACTGGTCTTTATAGGCTCGAAAACATTGGTAAGTACAGTGGAGGTTGAATATGCCTATACGGCTTCCCAAACCGAGCAAATGAATAAGGAGATTGAGGCTGTAGCAAGTGCAATACTTAGCAAGATTAGCGTAAATTCATCCTCTTTCGAGAAGCTTAAAATAATACATGACAGCATTATTTTAGGCTGCGATTATAGCTATACAGGCTCGAATTTACATAACCTTTACGGCGCACTTGTGGAGGGGAAATCCGTTTGCGAGGGCTATGCGGAGGCGTTTCAATACCTAGCGCAGAGGGTTGGGGTAATGACTCTTGCGGTGACAGGGGATGTAGGCGTGGAGGGGCATATGTGGAATATGGTAAGGCTTGAAAATGAATTCTATCATATCGATCCCACACATGATGACCCCACAGGTTCAGAAAAGGACTACATACAATATGACTATTTCAACCTTACTACCGCAGAGATTTTGCAGACACGCACCATTTCGCCCTACTACGACAGCGCCACGAAAAGCTGGTTAAACTATTATGAAATCCCAAACTCCACAGCCACAAAGTACAACTACTTCAACTACAAAGGGCTAAACTTCTCATCCTACGATAGCGTGGCGGCGCTAAGCTTACAAAATGAAATAAGCAATGCCGTTCTAGCAGGCAGACGCGATGTGTTTATCCGCTTTAGCAGCGCAGATGCATACACAGCCGCTTTTAACAGCTTAAACAAAAATGGAGAGGTTTTCACTCTGATTGACAATGCCACCGCAGATATGCCAACGTTCTCGCTAAAGGGAGTTTACACGTCCGGTGAGCAGAGTGATTTTAATATTATGTGGATTTACCTAAACTACTAAAGGTTTCTATACAAACAAAAAAACGCAGCGAAAGCTGCGTTTTTGCTTTATTTCTTTTCATCAAATTTAAGTTTAATTTCTTCCCTGTCAATATAGTCTAAAATATCATCAACGGAAAGCTTCCCGATTTCAGGCTTTTTATTTTTCGTTGCAAAGTCAAGGCTTGCGGAGCGATTATTTTCCTCTGATAGTCTGCTTGACCTAACTTCACCGTCCTTTGGACGGGTAAAAAGCGGAGATTGCTGTTTATCTATTGTTGCAGTGCTATATGCAGGCGGAGTGGGCTTAGTAGGTATTTCCGCTTGGGTAGCAGTGGGGTTTTTAAGCATTGCGGCAAGCTTTACAGAGTCCATATCCTGCCTTGCATTTGAATAGGAGGGGACAATAGGCTTAGGGGGAGCAATAGGCTTTACTTCACGTTCAAGCTCGGATGGGATTTCCTGAGTGCTATCTAGTGTTGCAACTTCATCAGTTTCGTTTTCTTGTGTTTGCTCTGAGTTGTCCTCGTCATCCTCTGTGTCGTCACCTGTGACAGGTATAGCCTTAGGTCGTACAATGCGGAAAACCTCCATCAAAAGCACAAGCAAGCAGGGCAAAACTGCAATAATGAACACACCCTGTAATGAGGTCGCAAACACGATAAATGCGCCTATGGGACGGGAGAAAAACTCAACTCTTGCAATTACTGCGGTTTCATATACAAGCTCAGGCTCACCAAAAGCATTGGCATCGCCCTTAACGGAGTAAACCTCAACACCGTCATCAACTCGGACAACCTCGGAAATGCGGTGAACGGCCTTATAGCCGTCAGGCTTAGCGTAGAGAATGACATCGTTGACATCAAGCTCCCCTGCAGTAAACTCCTTTGCAATTACCGCACTGCCCTCAGCAACGGAATCCCCCATGCCTTTAGAGCGCATTATGAAAAAAGTATTCCCGAAAAGGGACGGGGAAGAATTTTCTTTTTTAAAAGATAACGCACTTATAAGCATAGCTATAAGCACTATAAATAACATAATAGCCACGACAAGGCTTGTAATACGGAGAATTGCCCTGCCCCGCCTGGGAGTAGTAATCACCTTTTTGTCTTGGACCACGGCTAATCATCCTTTCAATCAAGTTTTTATCAATTATACATATTGTAGCATATTTCGACCTAAAAGCATAGAACTTTCAAAAGAAAATACGACTGTTTTGTTGAGCAAGTCAAAAGGGCAAAAGCGAGCGAAATGCTAAGCTTCGGCAGGGTTTGCCTCTTGGGGAATAGGCGGCAACGTTTTTTCCTTGTGGGAAGCTTTAGCAAGTGTCTTCCTAGCTAAAGCCATGATAAAATCAAATACCTTTCTTGTGAAAATAGGACCTAGAATTCCGACAATTACATACACAATCATCATCTGCCACTTGTTGCCATAGGAACGGGGGTACTTGGAAAGTATGTCGAACTCCTTTGAAAAAAGGCTTATGTAAACTAAATCGGCAAGCTTGATGAAAAAAAGGTGTAGTGCCATAATATCAAAGGTGTACTTCCCTATTTCCGCAAAAGTTGTTTTCACCTTAGGGATTAAGCTTATAAGCTTTGCAAGGTAGCAGCATGAGTAAATACCCAAAATTGTTATAGGATAAAATAGTGCAGGGTGTAAAATATCATTTTGCGAAAGCTCTACTCTTAAACCTGTTTTAATCAGCACAAAGGCAATAATTGCAATGGATAAAAGGAAAATTGGCAGCCTTAAAAGCTTTGTGAAGTTTATTTTAAGTTGAGTGATAAAAAATCCTAGGAACATTATAGGCAAGAATAGCAATGAAATGCTGGCACGGAAATTGGGATTGTAGTTTAGTAATACAAGCACCATGCCAAATGCGCCGCCAATAGAAGTTAGCATAAAAAGGAGTAGGTTTTTCTTGGCTTGGCTTGATGCCTTTGAGCAAAGGTTTTCCAAAAGGATAAAAACAATGCTCGATATTATAAAGAAAGGCACAAACCACATAGGCCCTGTCAGCCGCTCAGTTTTTGAAAGCAGTAGAATATCTATTACACGAGGAAAAAAGGTCTCAAAGGTATAGGGTGTGCTTTCTTGTATGCCGATGCCGAGCAAAATAGGGTTTCCAATGAGAAAAACAAGGGAATATATTACATAGGGTACCCATGATTGCCGCACTTTTTTATAAAGCTGCTCAGCAATACTGTCCTTGTGTTTGAAAAGCAAGCCTGTAACAAAAAGAAATATAGCTATGTGAAAGGTGTAAAAAAATTTAGAGTAGAAGTTAACCCCTGTGTGTCCAAAAACTATTGCGATAATGCCGAGGGCTTTTACTATGTCGTAAAATGAGTTTCTTGTTGAAGTCATATTATTCACCCATTTCGTTTTAATATGCGTTTATATCGTCATTTTACCACAAGTAAGAGGCATTTTCAACAAAATAACGTATGTAAATTTTAGGACTAATTAACATATGAAAGGGGTTAGTGTGTTTGCGTATGGTATTTTTCTGTTGACAGATTTGTAGTTTTTGTTATAATAGTTATACGGCTTTTCTCAAGGATTTTGCAAGATATAATAAACATAGGCTAATGTGGCTCAATGGTAGAGCAGCTCATTCGTAATGAGCAGGTTGTGGGTTCGATTCCCACCATTAGCTCCAAAAAAACCCTGCATTTTTATGCAGGGTTTTTTATTTATTATTGAATAGTTATTTAATGAGGAGTAATGCATTTGCGCTTAATATAGCGAAATCCCTAGTCCACATATCCAATACCAAGCAGGATAAAAGATTTATCCCATGCGCTTGGCTCCTGCGCCATGCGGATTTCAACCGTATGCTCGGAGGATTCGTAATTGTTCCACACAATATCAGTTTCAATATTTCCCCACGCATCGCTTTTGTAGCCATGAAGCGTGGTAATTAGCCTGCCATCAATGTAAACCTCGGCATTGCCGGCAGTTTCTTGATTGACTTGCTTGTATGAAAGAATCAGCTTGCTAAAGGTTAGCTTAAAGGTTAATGCGCTTTCATCGGTGGATTTTTTATGCTGCCAGCCTCTGGAGTATGTAAAGCAGCGAAGTCTTTCGTATTCGAAAAAGCCTGTATCAGTAATAAAAGCGGAATCGTCCTTAATGTTTTTAAGGGTAGCAAAGGCAGTCCCCACAATAGGTGTTTCGGGGAGCTCATAGGAGCTATCCGCCGACTTTTCATAAGCCTTGTCAAAGTAATTGCCGATAAATTCGGCCACTAATGCGTGGCCTTCATTTGAAGGGTGCGCCTCGTCACTTGCGTAGTCCGCAAAGGTCATTCGACCTGCATCAATTTCTGTGAAAACCGCATTTTTAACGCTAATCATACCGAGGTCGTAGCCCTCGCCGATAGCGGACATATTTTCTTGGCAAGTGTAGCCGTTTTCAAGAACGGTAAAAAGGAGCACAACAGCAGGTGAACTTTCGCTGTTTAGCAGCTTAACCACAAGACTTTCGTATATTTCTTGGCTTAGGGAGTCGCTTGCGTCGTTTACAGCGAATTCAATAAATACAATATCGGGGTTTTTGCTAATAATATCGTCCTCACAGCGCAAAATACCAAGGGTTGAGGGAGTGCCGGGGATGCCTGCATTAATGCAGTTGACCTTTTCCTTGTCAGTTGCATACTTTTCGGCAAAGATTTGCGTCGATAAATAGGCATAGCAACTTGTTTCCATAGGGCTTGCATTCATGCCCTGTGTGATAGAGCCGCCGAGGTAGGCAATGTTGACTTCCTCGCCTTGCTTTGCTTTTTCAACTGCTTTCAAGAAGCGGTAATTGTTGCCCTGAGATAATAGTGAGCGCTCAATCATTTGAGCTTTTGCTTGTTCCTGTGTCAATGGGATTTCCTCCGATGCAGTAGAATTTGCCTGTGTAGCAGAGCTTACGCCGTCTGAAGTTTCCCCTGTGTCATTTACGCAGCCTGTAAAAACCGCAAGGCAAAATGATAAGGATAGTATAATTGATAAAGCTTTTTTCAACTGTTACCCCTCCGATGTTTGTTAATGTTATAGTTGATATTATATCACGGAGGGAGGATATAGACAACTTTGGTTTGTAATTTTATTATATGGGGGGTGGATTAGTTTTTGATAGTAATAACCTTTGGTAGCTACTTGAAACAAGTAGTAAGCAATGTGTTTATTTAAGTGGGACTTCGTCCCCCTTAACAACCCCCGTTAGCCGCTTCCTCAGCGAAGAACGCTCCGCTTTTCTCGCTTCGTCAGCGGGAGCAAAGAGCAACTTGGGAGCGAGCGCGGAGGCTTAACGAGTTGTTGCAAGCGTCTAGCTT
>CAZLMF010000071.1:0-8020 GCA_964560565.1 uncultured Oscillospiraceae bacterium | reverse complement strand
TTTTCATCTCTCCTGCCTCAACCACAATGTTTTGGATTATGCTTGCCCTTAGATATATGATTCAAATAAACCTAGGGCTTGCGGTCTTTAATATGCTACCTATTCCACCCCTTGACGGTTCTAAGGTTTTGACATTGTTTTTACCTGAAAGATATTATTTTAAGCTAATCCAAAACCAGCAGATTATTTTTATGATTCTTATATTTCTTATGTTTAGCAGAGTTCTCAATGGGCCGCTATCCTTTTTAGTCAACCTACTATGGCAATTGCTTGACAAGTTGACATTTTTCTTAGGTTAACGACATGGAGATAAACTTTAAGCTAGAGGTATTCGAGGGGCCTTTAGACCTGCTTTTACACTTGATTGGAAAGCATAAGCTAAACATTTACGACATAGAAATCACGCTGCTACTCGAGCAATATCTTGATTACATGGACAAGCTAGGGGACAATATTGAGGTAGCAGGCGAGTTTTTGGAAATGGCTGCACGCCTCATTTACATGAAGTCGGTTTCCCTCCTGCCAAGGCATGATGAGGCAGACGAGCTAAAGCGTGAGCTAAGCGGTGCGCTAATAGAATATGCTCTTTGCAAACAAGCGGCAACACGACTTAGGGACGGCTTTGCTGGGTATGATATATATGTTCGTGAGCAGGTTAAGCTCGAGATTGACCGCACCTACAACAGTATCCACGAGCCACAAGAGCTACTTGCCGCATATTGCGCGGCAGTGGGTAACCAAAGCAGGAAAATACCCCTTAAAGCCGAAATTTTTCGCCCCCTTGTATCTGTGAAGTTCGTATCAGTCACCTCAAAGATTATCTATATTCTTCGCAAGATGTACAAAAATGAGCGAGTTCATATGAGGGAGCTGTATACCGGCATGAAGGAGCACAGCGAGAAGGTTGCTACCTTTCTGGCAGTACTTGAGCTTTCAAAGTCCGGCAGAATACTTATTAGTGATGACAATAACTACATTGATTCCTGCGTCAACGCAAGGAGCAATGCTCATTTTGACAAGTCCTCGGAAAGGAATGTTTATACCGATGCAGATTAACGAAAAGGTCTCACAAGTTGAGGCGATTTTATTCGCTTGTGGTGAGCCTCTTGAAGCTGATAAGCTTGCGCAAGCCATTGATATTGAGCTTGACACATTGCCAAAGCTTATACTTATGCTAAATGACCGCTATGACCAGTCAGGCAGTGCACTAGCTGTATTAAAACTTAATGATAGCTATCAGCTTACAACCAAAGAACTTTTTGCACCTTATATCCGCACAGCACTTGAAACTCGCCGCCAACAGCCCCTTTCAAATGCGGCAATGGAAGTGCTTGCGATAATTGCATATAACCAGCCTGTTACAAAAAGCTTTATAGAAAGCGTTCGAAGTGTAGACAGCTCAAGTATAGTCAATACTCTTGTTGAGCGTGGACTCCTTGAGGAGGCTTGTAGGCTTGATGTGCCGGGCAGACCTATCGCCTACCGCACAACCAATAACTTCTTGCGCTGCTTTAAGCTTGGGAGAATTGAGGACTTGCCTCCGCTGCCAAGGCAGAATGAGCAGGTAAGCTTTGGGGAGCTTGAAAGCGCCAAAGCGGATGAAAGCATGGAAATCTAAACTGCGGAAGGGTGATAACAGCTATGACGGTGCTAATGGTATTAGGCGTAATAGCGGCGCTGATTGCGCTTTTACTTGTGCTGTCTGTCACAATTGTCATTGATGCAAAAGATAATAAATATACCGTAAAGGCACGCTATGGCTTTTTGCGGTTTAATATTTACCCCAGCAAGAAAAAGCCTAAGAAGCCCAAAACAAAGAAGAAAGCAAAACCTAAAGCGGAGAAAGCTCCTTCGAAAAAGAAGCCTGTAAAAAAGAAAAAGCATAAGCTTTCCGATTATTTGGAGCTTGCGAAAAAGGTACTCCCTCGCACAGGCAAAATCACTCGAAAGCTGCTAAGTCACATTAGATTTACGGACATAATCGCCGACTTTGTAATTGCAGACGAGGACGCCGCTGAAACAGCGATAAAATACGGCAAGGTCAGCGCAATAACAGGCAATGCTATCGCGTGGTTAAGCACCTTTTTTACCGTTTCAGTAAAGCGTGTAAGCATATCCTGTAACTTTGACTTAAAAGAAAGCCAATATGACGGTCATGCGGTTATTAAGCTGCGCTTGATATGGCCGATTGTGTCGGGGTTTAGTATGATTGGAATTTTAATCAGCATAATAAGAGAAAAGAAGTAAACATGGAGGTAGTTGATATGGCAGATCATCCAATTCAGGGCTTAATGAGTACAGCAATGGAAAAAATTCGTGAAATGGTCGATGTAAACACCATAATTGGAGATCCGATTAACCTTGAGGGCGGAACAGTTATTATTCCTGTTTCTAAGGTGTCATTTGGATTTGCTTCAGGGGGCAGTGACATACCCAGTAAAAACCCAAAGGAGCTATTCGGCGGCGGCAGTGGTGCAGGAATATCAATCCAACCCCTTGCCTTTATCATAGTGACAGGCAGTGATGTTAAACTGCTTCAAATGACCGCAAACAGCAATCCTGCCAGTGGTATAATTAGCATGGTGCCTGATATGTTCGATAAGATATCGGGTTTGTTCAATAAGGACGGAGCAAAAAAGGAAGCTACTCAAACAGAGGGCGCACAGCTTTAGCGGCAGTTAACCTTAACTGCTATTAAGTCCGAAAAACAATGAATGTGGCTTAACTTATACTATTGACTTTTTTTCCTGCATAAATATTAAGCAGGAGGGATTGCGTAATGAGAAAAGTTGCAACCATTATAATTATATCAATATTTGTGTTCAGCCTGTACCCCACGATAAAGGTATACGCCCAGCCGAAAGTATCGGCAACGTCTGCTATTTTGATTGAGGCAAGTACAGGCGAAATTGTGTATGCAAAGAATGAGCATGAGCAGCGTGCTATGGCAAGTATCACCAAGATTATGACGACCCTTCTTACCATTGAATCAGGTGATCTTGACACCCCCTTTATCGTGGATAGTCAAGCAATAAAGGTTGAAGGTTCGTCCATGGGGCTTCAAGAGGGGGACACGGTCACAAAGCGTGTTCTTTGCTATGGAATGATGCTGCCCTCAGGCAACGATGCCGCAAATACCGCTGCTTATGCAGTGGCGGGCAGTGTACCGGAATTTGCAAAGCTTATGAACGCCAAAGCCAAGGAAATCGGCATGACTAGCACTAACTTTGTTACCCCCTCCGGGCTTGACGCAAACGGGCATTATACTACCGCTTATGATATGGCATTGCTTGCACGCTATGCCCTTGCAAACCCCGAATTTAAAGAGATATGCTCAACTAAAGAAAAAAAGCTGGAATACGGCAATCCTCCTTATACAAGATGGCTTTATAATGGCAATAAGATGTTGAACTCCTACAAAGGTTGCATAGGAGTAAAAACAGGATTTACCGACAATGCAAAGCGAACCTTAGTAAGTGCTGTCGAGCGTGACGGTATTACCCTAATTGCTGTTACGCTAAACGACCCGAATGATTGGCACGACCATACAACGATGTTCGATTATGGCTATTCGGTGATACAAAATCAAAGCCTTAAATACGACTATAAAAGCCTTATGTGTGATGTCGTGGGTGGGGTAAGTGATAGAATGGAAATTGCGCCCTCGAACACACCTAAAGCAGGGCTTACAGAAAAACAGCTTAGCAAAGTCACTACAAGGGTGCATCTCGAACAGTTTGTATATGCTCCTGTGAATGTTGGCGATGTGGTGGGTAGTGTGGAGTTTTTAGTTGATGGCAATGTTGTGGCAACCACAAGCCTTCTTGCCGCACAAAGTATGGATGCATATATACTTGAAATAAAACCTGGCTTTTTCGAAAGCATAGGAAACTTTATTTCAGGCATAATTGATGGAATAAAAAATATATTTAGTTAATTTGACAGATAGGAATGTAAAATGGAAAAAATAAGACTGCAAAAGATAATTGCTGATTCAGGATACTGCTCACGCCGTAAGGCGGAGGAACTGATTGCGGCAAACAAAATCAAGCTAAACGGCAGACCCGTTAAGCTTGGAGACAAAGCAGACCCTAGAAAAGACATTATCACCATAAACGGTGAGAAGCTACTCGTGGAACGCAAGCGCAAATTTCTCTACATCATGCTCAATAAACCGCGAGGCTATGTCACCACTATGTCCGACGAGCAGGGCAGAAGGATAGTGACGGATTTGCTTGATGGCATTGAGGAGCGTGTCTACCCAATAGGCAGGCTTGACCGCAATACTGAAGGACTTTTACTCTTTACCAATGACGGAGCTTTTGCAAACGACATTACCCACCCCAGCAGGAATGTTAGCAAGACTTATCGTGTCACAATTCACCCCGACATAACCGAGGAACAGCTTGTTGAGCTTACACAGGGAGTGTTGATCGACGGAGAGAAAACCCTTCCTGCCTCAGTTATCGTTCTTGCTAAGGAAGAGGGCAGAGTTGTCCTCCAAGTAGTAATCCGTGAGGGTAAAAATCGACAAGTCCGTAAAATGTGCGAAGCGGTAGGACTTGAAGTTGCACGCTTAAAGCGCACTGCAATAGGGCCTCTAAAGCTTGGGATGCTAAAGCCCGGAACATACAGGCACTTAACGCCTGAAGAGCTGCGCGCACTACGTAATTCAATCACAGTTGAAGAAAAGGAATAATGCAAATGCTTGAGATAAAGCCGATTTTAATCGGACAAGCCTTGAAAATAGAAGCTATTGAGCGAGGAAAACGTTTAGGCGGCTGTGAAGGCCGCCTACTTGCGGACAAGCTCTATATAGATGAAATCGATTGCAATGATGAGTTTATATACGATGGCATTGTGCGTGCAGCTCTTAATACTGCGGCACTAAACGGAGTTGACAAAGCAGAATTTATGCTATCGGACTTGCATCTTATAAAAAAGCTAGGCTTTATAATGGATAACAAAACGGAGATTGATTCGATAGATCAATTTTTAACTAACTGTAAAAAGTGCATGAATTGAATCTTTCCCCTTGTGCTTTTTATCGACTTTATGTATAATTAAAGTGGTGAAATTTTTATAATAAACTATATTTATTATGCTATTTATAAAACACAATAGCAGGAATGGAGGTAACAAATGAGCAAAGCACGGCAAAGAATTACTACGCTATTTGACGAGGGAAGCTTTAAGGAGCTTGATTCACTTGTTAAATCAGGCGAAAATGCCGCAAGTGTTATTACCGGCTATGGTCACATAGGCGGTTATCCTTGTTATGCATTCTCGCAGGATATTGAGCTTGCAGGCGGTGCAGTTGGGCGTTTTCATGCGGCAAAAATTAAGAAGCTATATGACCTTGCGGTAAAGACAGGCAACCCTGTTATAGGGATATTTGACTCAAACGGCGCGGCTGTTTCCGAGGGGGCAGAAGCGTTAGCGGCTTATGGTGACTTGTTGGCATGGTCAAGCACTGTTTCGGGGGTAGTGCCCCAAATTTCAGTGGTAGCAGGTGTTTGTGCAGGCAGTGCAGCACTACTTGCTTGTATGGCAGACTATGTTATTATGTCGAAGGATGCACAGCTTTTCATTAACCCACCATCCCTTTCGGATGTTAAGGGTGCAGGAAGCGCAGAAAATGCCGCTAAATCTGGTGTTGTCAGCCTAATGTGTTACAGCGATATAGCTGCAGTTAAAGCTGCCAGAAGGATAGTCAATCTTCTTCCTTCAAACAACCTCACACCAGTTCCTATGTCCCAGTTTAACCTGCCAAGCACAAAGCTTGACGCTGATACTGATGCCGATACACTTGTCAAAGCGATAGCTGATGACGAAAGCGTAATTGAGCTTAATGCACAGTATGGCACATCTGCATACACAGCACTTTGCACACTTAGCGGTGTCACCGTTGGTATTGCAGCAACAAATAAAGCAAACTCAAAGCTTACAGCAGATGACAGTTCAAAGCTTGCACGCTTTGTACGTGGCTGTGACGCTTTTTCTATACCTGTTATTACCTTTGTTGATACAGAGGGCTTTGAGCCGTCATCACAAGAAGAGCTTTCAGGCAGTATCCGTGATATGGCAAAGCTTGCCCATAGCTATGCGGAGGCTACAACAGTAAAGCTTACCGTCGTTACAGGCAAGGCTTATGGCAGTGCATATATTATCCTTGCAGGCACAAATGCAGGCAGTGACTTGACTTTCGCATGGGAAGGTGCGGTTATCACCGCCCTTGCACCGGAAGCGGCAGTTGAGTTTATGTCACACGACAAGCTAAAGGGCGCAGAAGATGTTGACAAAAAGCGCGCGGAGCTTGCAGCTGAATATGTTTCAGAGCACTGCTCAGCAGAGCAGGTTGCGGCTAAGGGCTATATCGAAAGGGTGATTTCTCCTGCACAAACAAGGGAAGCACTCATAACAGCCCTAGAAATAACAGCAGGTAAAAGAGTATCAAGAATGCCTAAGAAGCACTCGAATATACCACTATAACGAACGGAGGACAAATAAATGAAAAGATATAATATCACAGTAAATGGCAGAACATATGATGTTGCGGTTGAGGAAGCAACGGGCGCTCCTGTAGCGGCTGCAGCTCCTGTAGCTGCTCCTGCACCTGCGGCACCTGTCGCTGCACCGATGGCAGCTCCAGTAGTAGCTCCAGCACCGACTCCTGTAGCAGGCGGTACAGCAGGCTCAATCTCAATAAATGCACCAATGCCAGGTGTAATGGTTGATGTCAAGGTAAACGTAGGCGAAGCGGTTACAAAGGGTCAAGTACTTGCTGTACTTGAAGCGATGAAGATGGAAAACGATCTTGTTGCGCCTCAGGACGGTAAAATAGCAAGCATAAATGTCAAGAAGGGCGATCAGGTTGAATCGAATACTCTTGTACTAACAATGGAATAGGAGGAAATAATGGCTAAGGTAAAAATTACAGAAACAGTCCTCCGAGATGCCCACCAATCGATGATTGCAACTCGTATGACCATGGATGAAATGATACCCATACTTGACGATATGAATAAGATTGGTTTTTATTCAGTTGAGGCATGGGGTGGAGCTACCTTTGATGCGTGTTTACGTTTTCTAAACGAGGATCCGTGGGATCGTTTGCGCACCATAAAGAAGCACATGCCCGACACAAAGCTTCAAATGCTTTTCCGTGGGCAGAATATGCTCGGGTACCGCCACTATGCAGACGATGTGCTTGAATATTTTGTGCAAAAGAGCGTAGCAAACGGCATTGATATTCTCCGTATTTTCGATGCTCTAAACGATATTCGCAACCTCAAAACAGCAATTCGTGCCACAAAAAAGGAAGGCGCACATTTGCAAGGGGTTATATCTTATACAATCAGCCCTGTTCACACCAATGAGAAGTTTGTTGAGTTTGCAAAGCAACTGGAGGACGAGGGCGCAGACAGCATTTGCATTAAGGACATGGCAGGACTTATAAAGCCCTATGTGGCATTTGATCTTGTAAGTTCCTTAAAGCAAGCAGTTAAAATACCCATTCAGTTCCATTCCCACTACACATCAGGGCTTGCATCAATGTCAGCTCTTAAAGCAATTGAGGCAGGTACAGAAATAATCGACACAGCTATGTCGCCTCTAGCGCTTGGTACTTCTCACCCTGCGACTGAAAGCATGGTGGCAGCGCTTCAAGGTACACAATACGACACAGGCCTTGACCTTAAAAAGCTTGATGTTGTGCGTGCTCATTTTGCAAAGCTTAGAGAAAAGTATCTTGAAAGCGGACTTCTTGACCCAAAAATGCTTGGTGTTGACGCTAATACACTGCTATACCAAGTGCCCGGAGGAATGCTTTCAAACCTTGTTTCACAGCTAAAGCAGGCAGGCAGATCGAATCAGCTTGAGGATGTACTCAAGGAAATTCCCCGTGTTCGTGAGGACGCAGGCTTCCCACCCCTTGTTACGCCTACCTCCCAGATTGTTGGCACACAAGCCGTGTTCAACGTTATCATGGGCGAGAGATATAAGACGGTCACAAAGGAGT
>CAZLMF010000070.1:0-8078 GCA_964560565.1 uncultured Oscillospiraceae bacterium | reverse complement strand
GGTCTATGTCCGCATATAGCTCTGAACTAAGCTGGCTTTCAAAAGCTTGCTTATCAGAAAAGTCAGTATCATCACATAGAGTGGATACACAGCTTGAAAGCTTGTCCCTTATGTATATGTGTACTTCTTTGTAATCAAGAAAGTGCTGATTAAACAATACTTCAGCGGGGCTATAACGTGATAGCTCCGTAATAATATCTGCTTGCAACTTCTTTCCACTAAACTCCGATACGATAACCGAGCCTGTGGAAAGGTCTGCAAAGGCAATCCCTGCCTCTTTTTTGTCTATACTTGCATACACAGAACAAATGTAGTTGTTTGTACCTTCATCTAGCATACTACTTTCAATAAGAGTCCCAGGGGTGACAACACGGATAACCTCGCGCTCTACTAATCCTTTAGAAAGCGCGGGGTCTGAGGTTTGCTCACAGATAGCTACCTTGTAGCCTTTATCCACGAGTCGTTTAATATAATTCTCACTGCTATGAAAAGGGACACCGCACATAGGCGCACGGTTTTCCAAGCCGCAGTCACGCCCTGTAAGCGTAATCTCCAACTCTCTTGCAACCAGCGTGGCATCATCGAAAAACATTTCGTAGAAATCGCCAAGCCTGAAAAATAAAATATATCCTTCATACTGTTGCTTCAGCGCCATGTACTGCTTCATCATCGGCGATAAAGCGTTGATGTCTACCTCCACTATGCGCAGCCTCCGCAACTGCCACAGCCACCTGAGCAAGAAGGATTGGGATCAATAGTATCAGGATCATCACCACTTACGCTTAATGTGATAATGTTGTTTATTTGATGTAGTAAAGTGTCCATTTCTTCTTTTGCGGTAGAAAATGATGCCATGTTTTCATTTGCCATTATCTCGCCGTAGAGATACTTAATCTCTGCATCAAGAACGGAAATACGTGAGGTGTCTTTTTCAGCCTTGCCCATCTCGTTGTTTAAGTCAATGCGCTTAAGATTAAATTCGCCAATTTTATCTTGTAGTGCTTGGTCGTTGTCATTGCTTTCCTTAGTGGTATTATAATTTATATACCTCTGATCCTTTTGAATAAGCTTACCTAGCTCTCTTGTCATTGTAATAACGTCCATTTTTTACTTCTCCTTTATCTTTCCTATTAGCGCAGTTGATAATGCGCCTGTAATTTCTATATGCAAAAAGCTGCCTATCAGCTCATTGTCACCTTTAAATTCAACTGTGATGCCCTCATCACTTTTGCCACTAATCAATCCGTCACTTGAACGACCAATTCCGTCAGCCAGTACATGAAGCGTTTTTCCTATGTAGGTTTTCATTTTTTGAGATACGATTTCCTGCTGCATTGAAAGCAGGCTTGTAAACCATTGGTTTTTATCTTTATATGGGACAATATCCTCCATATTTGCCGCTTTTGTGCCCTCACGCTTTGAATAAATGAAAGTAAAAAGCCTTGTAAAGTTAACACAGCGAACTAACTCAAGGGTTTGCAAAAAGTCCTCATGCTGCTCATCTGGGAAGCCTATTATAATATCGGAGGTGAAGCAAATATCTGGAATTTTAGACTTTGCGTAGTCAACAAGCTCCATATACTTCTCTTTGGTGTAGCCCCGATTCATAAGCGAAAGTATGCGATTGCTGCCCGATTGAACAGGTAAATGGAAATGGCGTGAAACCTTTTCGCACTGGGCAATAGTGTCGATAAGCTTATGGCTTGCATCTTTTGGGTGGGATGTCATAAAGTTTATGCGAAATTCGCCTTCAATGCTGTTTAATAGCCTAAGAAGCTCAGGAAAATCAACATCACCGTCATTATAGGAATTTACATTTTGCCCTAGCAGAAGTATTTCCTTGTAGCCCTCCGACACAAGCTGCCTAGCTTCAGCAATTATGTTTTCCGCCTTGCGACTGCGTTCCCTGCCGCGAACATAGGGTACTATGCAGTAAGTGCAGAAGTTGTTGCATCCATACATAATAGAAACGCTTGCGCTGAAGGTGCTTTCCCTTTGTATGGGAAGTCCCTCGTATATTTCGCTCCGCTCATCGGAAGTGTTAAATATTCGCTTGTGTTTAGTGAGTGTTTCATAAATAAGCTTTGGAAACTCATGCAGCACATGAGTGCCAAAGACTAAATCAATTTGAGGGTAACTGCGCTTAATGCGCTCGATAACATGTTCCTGCTGCACCATACAACCACATAGAGCGGTAATCATATTAGGATTACGGCTTTTATTATGCTTAAGTTCCCCTATTATGCCAAAAACTCTATCCTCTGCATTTTCTCTAACTGCGCAGGTGTTATATATCACAAGAGATGCGTTTTCTGGTGTATCGGTAAAACCGTACCCCATGTTGCCGAGCATTCCACGCAAATGCTCCCCATCGGCGACATTTTGCTGGCAACCAAAGCTGTGAACGTGCGCTAGCGGAGGATTGCCCTTTGAGAGTATTCGCCTTATGAGCTGATAGTATTCAATATTAGGATTGTTTGTTGGCATAGCTTAGGTATTTCCCCCAAATAATTAATAGTACAATAATATCATATTTTCATTGATAATTCAATAGCTATACGGTTTTGCACTTTACTTAAGAAAGTCAATATGATAACATTATTACGATGTATATCATTTTTATTAAAATGCAACCACTGGTTGACAATATGGAATTGCTGATATGTAGAAATATAGTACTAAGTTTGGTAGTATAAATGCAGGGCTCAATATAATATGGATGGTGGTAAAATGAATTTTTCTGAAAAGCTTCATACACTGCGAAAGGAAAAAAGATACTCGCAAGAGGAATTTGCAGAACTAATTGGCGTTTCAAGACAAGCAATATCAAAATGGGAGTCAGGTCAATCCTATCCCGAATTGAACAACCTTATTTTAATAAGCCAAATCTTAGGGGTAAGTATTGATTATCTTGTAAAGGATGAGGAAATACTGCAAACTATTACCGAACCTGCTCAATTAAGACTGCGCTTTAGTGAGTATGAGTATAAGAGCAAGCGCACTCTATTTGGTGTGCCTTTGGTACATATTAATTTAGGGGTTGGTTTTAAGAAAGCTAAAGGAATTATAGCAATTGGGAACATTGCTGTTGGCTTTGTTGCTCTGGGAGGGCTTTCTTGCGGTCTGGTATCTCTTGGTGGAGCAGGCATAGGGCTTATAAGCTTGTGTGCTGCCGCAATTGCCTTGCTTGTTTCCTTTGGTGCAGTGGCAATTGCGCCACTTGCATTTGGAGCAGTTGCAATAGGGTTTATAAGCTTTGGTGCAGTGGCAATAGGTATGTTTTCAGTGGGTGCTCTTGCAATATCCTCTCATGTGGCGATTGGCGATTATGCTTATGGGCATATAGCAATTGGAAATGTTGTTGATGGTTTTAAAACCATTGTCGGCAATGCTGACAGCTTAGATTCCGTGAACATCACTGCCGAAAGCGCTAAGGTGCTTATAAAAGAGGAGTTCCCTTGGGTGTGGGATTGGGTGGTAAACTTAATAACCTTTATTTTAAAGTAGAGAAAATGCAGGGGTAATTCCCCTGCATTTTTTATGTGTTCTTATCTACTTGATGAAACTGCTTGAGATTACCTATCTTTTGACTGCGCTGTTCTAAAATAGCCTCTACATCTTCAATGGGAAGTTTTTGCTGTGCCATAAGCACCAGTATATGATAGAACAAATCGCAGATTTCGTTTGCTAGCTCATCATTATCGTTATTTTTTGCAGCAATAATCATCTCACTGCATTCCTCGCCGCATTTCTTAAGGATTTTATCAAGTCCCTTTTCAAATAGGTAGCAGGTGTAGCTGCCCTCCTCGGGATTTGTCTGACGATGCTTTACCACATCATATAAGCCATTTAACACGTTACTCAAAGCTCTTTACCTCCTTATAAAAGCAGCTATATTGCCCTGTGTGGCAGGCAACACCTGTCTGCTCAACTGTAATTAGCAATGTATCATCATCGCAATCAGCGTAAATGCTTAGAATGCGCTGCAAATGTCCCGAAGTTGCACCCTTATTCCATAACTCCTGCCTTGAGCGGGAGTAAAACCATGTATATCCGCTCTCCAAAGTTTTAAGTAGGCTCTCATGGTTCATATATGCAAGCATAAGCACCTTGCTGTCTGTGTCCTGTACTATTGCAGGGATAAGCTCGGACTTTAGGAACAGCTTGTCGATATTCATATCGAATCCCCTCCAAGGCGAGTTCTTACAGGAATGCCCTTTGAGTTTAAATGCTCCTTCACTTGCGAAACAGTAAGCTCTTTGTAGTGGAAAAGTGAAGCTGCAAGTGCGGCAGATGCGTTTGTTTGCTCGAAAACATCTGAAAAATGCTCAAGCTTGCCTGCGCCTCCAGATGCTATTACAGGGATTGTTACAGCATCGCACACAGCTTTTAGAAGCTCAATGTCAAATCCATCTTTACAGCCGTCAGCATCCATTGAGGTGAGCAAAATCTCCCCTGCGCCAAGTTCCTGCACTTTAATTGCCCATTCCACAGCGTCAATTCCTGCATCGACTTGCCCACCGTTTATTACAACGGTGAAGCTGCCGTCATCCTTGCGCTTTGCATCAATTGCGCAAACTACACATTGGCTCCCAAACTTATCAGCCGCTTGAGATATAAGCTGTGGGGTTTTTACCGCTGCAGAATTTACTGAAACCTTATCAGCCCCTGCACGTAATATCTTGGTGAAATCCTCAATTGTGCGTATACCTCCGCCAACTGTAAGCGGCACAAACACCTTTTCTGCTGTTTTACGCACCACGTCAACCATGGTTTCCCTGTCTTCGTTAGTGGCGGTGATGTCAAGAAAGCATATTTCATCTGCGCCTTGTCTGTCATATTCAGCCGCACATTCAACAGGGTCGCCTACATCCTTTATTCCGACAAAGTTAATCCCCTTAACTACCCTACCGTCACGCACGTCTAGGCATGGTATAATTCTTTTTGCAAGCATTATTCGCCTTCTCCAATCTCAATAGCATTTGATAAGTTAAGTGTACCTTTATAAATGGACTTACCGCATATTGTGCCGTATAAACCAAGCTTTTTCACAGCAATGATATCGTTTATATTGCTAATGCCTCCGCTTGCGATGATATTGCATTTTATTTCTCGGTTGATGCGCTCTAGCTGCTCTAGGTTTGGGCCATCCAGCGTACCGTCCTTTGAAATGTCGGTAAAGATTATATACTGAATTCCCATTTCCGTCATCTGCCTTGCAAGGTCGATGTAGTCAATTCCGCTGTCCTCAACCCAACCCTCTGTGGCAACCATGCCGTTCTTTGCATCTATGCCAACAGCAATACGCTCACCATATTCAAGTACGGCAGTGCGCACAAGCTCTGGGTTTTTAACCGCTGCTGAACCTATGATTACCCTTGCAATTCCTGCACTTAAATACCCTTCAACAGCGTTTAAGTCCCGTATTCCACCGCCAAGCTCAACTTTTAGTGGGGTGCTTTTTGCAACATCGACAAAAATATCCTTGTTAGCAAGGGTACCGTCTTTCGCACCGTCAAGATCAACCATATGTATCCAACTGGCACCCGACGCAACAAAGCTTTTTGCGGTGTCCATGTAGCTGTTTGCCACCTTTTCGACAGTTGCAAAATCGCCATTATAAAGCCTTACACAGTTGCCGTCTTTAATATCGATAGCAGGAAGAATAATCATATCAAATCACCAAAGTTTCTTAATATTTGAAGTCCTGTTTCCCCTGATTTTTCGGGGTGAAATTGCGCTCCAAAGATATTACCTTTTTGCACAAGGGCAGGAATTGCCTCTCCATATTCGCAATAAGCTGCAACATTTTCAGTTGCACAAACTGCACGAAATGAACGGACAAAGTAAACATATTCATTTTCACTCAGCCCTTTTAAAAGCGGACAAGGTGCAAGCACTTCGAGCTTATTCCAGCCTATATGAGGTACACGCAAATCATTCGCATTTATGCGCCTTACCATGCCGTCAATAAGAGATAACCCATCGATTTCCTCAAACTCAAAGCCTTTAGAAAACATCAGCTGCATTCCTAAGCAAATACCTAGGAATGGCTTTTCTGCTGCTTGCTTTTTTATGCAGTCGATTAGACCGCTTTGATTAAGCTTTTTCATTGCATCGGGGAATGCACCCACACCCGGGAGAATAATCGCATCGGCACGCTCGATTTCCTTGCTGTCAGAGGTTAAAATACTCTTTTCACCAATATAGTCAAGAGCATTTTTAACGCTGAAAATATTGCCTGCGCCATAATCGATTATTGCGATCATTTATAGCGTTCCCTTCGTTGAAGTTATCTCACCGCTTGGCACAACTGCCTGCCTAAGCGCACGGGCAAGTGCTTTGAACATTGCCTCGCATTTGTGGTGGTCATTTGTGCCGTAGGTTGCTTGTATGTGTAGTGTAATGCCTGCATTAAAAGCAAATGCTCGCATAAATTCCTCAGTCATACATGCATCATAGTCACCGATTTTCACGTCCTCGAAGTCAGCGTCATATACCAAAAAGGGGCGGTTGGATATATCGAGGCAAGCAAATCCTAGCGCTTCATCCATTGGGATTGTAGCTGTACCAAAACGCACAATGCCGGACTTATCGCCAAGTGCCTTAGTAAATGCTTGCCCTAGCACAATCCCTGTGTCCTCAACAGTATGGTGAGTATCAACCTCAAGATCACCCACGGTTTTAAGCGTAAGGTCAAAGCCCCCATGCACCGTAAGTGAAGTGAGCATATGGTCGAAAAAGCCTATACCTGTGGATATATCGCACTTCCCTGTACCGTCAAGGTTCAGAGTAAGCGAAATATCTGTTTCCTTTGTCTTGCGTGAAATAGATGCTGTTCTCATATTATCCCTCCAAGTCTGTTAGAATCTTTGTAAACGCCTTGATGACCCTATCGTTTTCATCGTCAGTGCCGCAGGTGATACGCAGATAGCCCTTCATATTGCGCACTGCAATTGATTTTGCAAGCAAGGCTTCCCAAATCTGCGATGAATAGTCCGTCTTAATGAAAACAAAATTTGTGACAGTTTCATATATGTGCTCGATAATCTTACTTTTCTCGCAAATTGGCTTAATGAGTTTGTAAAGGTCGTTTCGAGAGGACATTATTTTATCTATATTCTTTCGAATGCTATCCGGATTTGATAGCACTGACTCCCCCAAGGTTTGGGTGATGGTATTGACGTTATAGGGGGATTTAGCGGCTCTAAATGCGGTAGTAATGCGTTTGTTTGCCACTGCAAAGCCTAGTCTTATTGCTGCAAGCCCAATAGCCTTTGAGCAGGTTTTGAGCACTATGAGGTTATCATATTTGCTTACGCTGTCAAGTACACTCTCGTCCCAAAAATCCATGTAAGCTTCATCAATTATAACAAGGGCGTCTACCGAGCTAATAAGCTTCAAAATTTGCTCTCTATTTAACCCGACGGAAGTAGGATTGCAGGGGTTGGATAAAAACACAGCTTTTATGTTGTTCTTGCGAATGTAGCCAACTGCGCTATCTACATCAATTTGCAGGTTTTTATCCTTGCCTAAGCTTACAACCTCAAGCTCGTATAGCTCGCTATAAAATGCGTACATTGAAAAATCAGGTGTGAAGGTTAATACCTTGTCACCTTTCTCAAGGAAGCATGAGCATATAATGCTTATAAGTTCATCAGAGCCGTTACCGGCGGTGATATTGTCTGCATTTAGGCTGTAAAGTTTTGCGAAGCTTTTTACTACCCTGCTTGCGTATGGGTCAGGATAGCGATTTACAGCAATCTCGTTGCAGCTTTGCATCAAGTTCTGCAATGAAAGCTTGATAAAGCTTTCATTTGCGTCAAGTCGAACCTCATAGTTGCCCTCAATAGGGTCGTAGGGGGTAAGCTCTTTAAGCTTTTTTACCAGTTCATATGCCATGACTAGCTCCTTATCCTAACTGCATTTGCGTGAGCATCTAGCCCTTCACGCTCAGCAATAAGTATAATGTCTGCACTTGCGTCCTTTAGCGCTTGCTCGGTGTAGTAAATATAACTTGAGCGCTTAATAAAGCTATCAACCGATAATGGGGAGAAAAAGCGTGCGGTTTTGCTTGT
>CAZLMF010000069.1:0-8177 GCA_964560565.1 uncultured Oscillospiraceae bacterium | reverse complement strand
CGGCACTCCACTATCGGGGGAGACAAAACGTGATCCCCAACCAAGCCATAACCCCAATATGCCCTTTCCTAATGCTATGCCTTATAACCCCTTTATAAACCCCTTAGCAGGGCTTGACGCAGAGGAGGAGATAGGCGGTGTCACGGTTAAGGAGCTTGCAATTTACCTTGGGGAGAGTACGCATTACTTTTTACCGCAGTTTAAACGAATGGAACGAGGCAGCAAGCTAACATGGAACTGGGCAGGCTTTTTCTTTGGCTATATTTATCTTGCCTATCGCAAGCTTAATGTGCTGGCAATATCGCTTTTTGCGTTGATATTGTTTTTAAGCATACCCTCATTACTGCTCAATATGAACGATATTGTGGCGCAGTTTAACATGGTGATTTTAAGTGACGCGGTTGTTGCAAGACTGGGTAACTTTTATTTAATCACATCATTTCTGACAATGGTGATAAGATTTTTATCAGGTTCTTTTTTCAATGCTATCTACAAATATTTTACAATAGCGAAAATTAAGGACATCCGCCAAAACTTTGGCGAAACACCAAAATACCATGAGGAGCTTGCAAAGGGCGGGGGAGTATCTCGCCGCGGGGTACTGCTTATCCTTTTGCTAACTTTCATTACCTCCTCAATTGCGACAGCAATATTGGTTGGCAATATTTTTTAAAGGAGTGCATTCCCCTTGAAAATTAGGAAAGCAGTTATTCTTTGCGCAGGACTAGGTACTCGTGTACTGCCTGCTACTAAAGCAATTCCAAAGGAAATGCTTACAATAGTTGACAAACCTGCAATACAGTATATCGTTGAGGAAATTGTCCGCAGTGGGATTGAGGATATTCTAATTGTTATCTCTCGAGGCAAATCATCTCTTCAAGATCATTTTGACCGCACTCCAGAGCTTGAAAACTCGCTTTTTAAGTCAGGGAAAATGGAAAGCTATAACGAAGTCGTTGACATTGCAAAGCTTGCAAGAATTCAATATGTTCGCCAGCAGGAGATGCTAGGCACAGGAAATGCAGTTTTATGCGCTAAAGCCTTTGTGGGTGACGAGCCTTTCGTTGTGGCATACGGTGATGATGTTATCTTAGGTGACGACCCTTGCTGTGCACAGGTATGCCGTGCTTATGAGGAGTTTGGGCTTGGCGCTGTTGCGGCAAAGGAATGCCCCATTGAGCTTGTCACAAAGTATTCAAGCCTTAAAGTTGACCATATAAGGGAGAATCTCTACAAGGTATCAGATATGATAGAAAAGCCAAAACCCGAGCAAATTTATTCGCTATTTTCCATTTTAGGAAGATGCGCTTTACCGCCTGAAATATTTGATATAATTGAGCATACAAAGCCCGGTGCAGGTGGAGAAATTCAGCTAACAGATGCAATGAAGGAGCTTTCCAACACCAAGGGAATGACAAGTGTTGACTTCACAGGCAAGCGTTATGACATGGGAAACAAGCTTGGCATACTAAAAGCAATAGTAGAAGTAGGCATTGAACATAAAGAAGTCGGCAGCGATTTCCGTGACTATTTGCGAGAAATATCAGCTTCTTTGTAAAAACAGCTTGACATTGAGCAAGTGTTTTGATATAATTTTAATGTTATCCTTGCTTGCGGCATAAGATCGCAAGCCATAGACCAGAAGGAGGTGTTAGAAATGGCAAAGATATCAGCTAGCTACGAATGCGTTGTAATCTATGACACTAGGCTTGGTGAAGAGGGCTTAAAGGCTCATGTTACCAGGTTTAAAGATTTGATTGAAGCGAACGGTACACTTGATGAAATCAACGAGTGGGGCAAGCGCAGACTTGCTTATGCCATCGAGGACGAAACAGAAGGGTATTATGCGCTTTATAATTTCACATCAAAGCCTGATTTCCCTGCTGAGCTTGACCGTCAGCTTAAGATTACTGATGGCGTGCTACGTTCTTTGATTGTAGTAAAGTAGGAGGTGCGAAATGCTTAACAAGATATTTATTATGGGCAGACTCACAGCCGATCCAATATTGCGTACAACACAAAGTGGCATTTCTGTTGCATCTTTTAGTGTTGCAGTTGACAGGGATTACGCAGCAAAGGGTGAAGAGCGCCAGACTGACTTCATTAATGTAGTCGCATGGCGTAATACTGCAGATTTCATCTCACGTTACTTCTCAAAAGGGAAGATGATTGTTGTAGATGGACGTTTGCAGGTTCGCAACTATGAGGATAAGGACGGCAATAAGCGCACTGCTTATGAGATCGTAGCTAATAATGTCTATTTTGGTGAATCCAAAGGAACCTCATCCGGTAATTCTGGAGGAGGCTTCAATGCAAACCACCCCGCAGCAAATCAAGAGCAGACGGGGACATCCCTTTCCATCGGCGATATAGGTGATTTTGAAGAAATCGGCGACGATGAAGGGCTACCATTCTAACATTAAGGAGTGATATAAATGGAGAGAGATCGCGACAGAGGCGAAAGAGGCGATAGGTTTAACCGTCAGAACCGTAAGGCTCGTAAAAAGGTTTGCCAGTTCTGCATTGACAGAGCTGAAACTATCGACTACAAGGATATTTCAAGGCTTCGCAAGAGCATGAGCGAGCGTGCAAAGATTCTACCACGCCGTGTTACAGGTGCTTGTGCATACCATCAGCGTGAAATGACCATTGCAGTTAAGCGTGCTCGTCACATTGCACTTTTACCTTACGTTTCAGATTAGTTTAATACTAAAAACCTAAGCCTTAGAGATAAAATCTCTAAGGCTTTTATATTTTATATAGCAGTATTTAGTCAAGCTTGATTTCCTCAATATCCTCAAGGTTAAACGGTGTCTGTTGATACACACAGAAATTAAGCCAGTTTGAAAACATGAGGCTTGCATGACATCGCCATGTAAAGGGTGGAATCTTTTCGGGGTCATCATCGGGGAAGTAATTGTATGGCACATCAATTTTCATGCCACGCTTAATATCACGAAAAAACTCATTTCCTAGAGTTTCACGATCATATTCCGAATGCCCTGTGATAAAGAATTGGCGGTCGGTTTCATCTGCCACGATATGAACTCCCGAAATATCAGAAAAGGTGAGTATTTTAAGCTTTGATACAGCCTCGATATCCTCCTTACGAACTTCGGTATGACGTGAATGAGGAACCATGAAAATCTCGTCAAAGCCTTTAACCATTGGATGATTAGCGGTGATTGTGCGGTGAGGGAAAATGCCAAACATTTTCTCCTCTATTGGATACTTTGGCACATTATAATGATGGAACAGCCCCGCTTGAGCACCCCAGCATACATGAAGGGTAGAAAACACATGACTGCGTGACCAATCCATAATTTCGCAAAGCTCCTGCCAGTAGTCAACATCTTCAAAATCCAACTGCTCGATAGGAGCACCTGTTATAATAAGCCCATCATAGTAGTTGTTTTTTATATCCTCAAAGGACTTGTAAAAGTTGATTAAGTGATCAGTTGGGGTGTTGCGTGATACATGAGACATCATCTGTAAAAGCTCGATATCGACCTGTAAAGGGGTATTACTTAACAGGCGCATGAACTGTGTTTCTGTATCTATTTTAGTTGGCATTAGGTTTAATAATACAAGCTTAAGCGGACGTATATCCTGATGCTCAGCTCGGTCATGTGACATGACAAATATATTCTCACTTTGTAGAATAGAAAATGCAGGCAAATCATTTGATATGTTGATTGGCATGACACAAACCTCCTTATAAAATATATCGCAGAAATAGCGATAGACTTAATTATATCAAATTGGAAGAGTTAAAGCAACAGTTATTTCTTATTGTAGTTGTTCGCAGTGATTGACTAAATGAGTCAAAAGAAGTAAAATTAATATATTAGGGGGTGCAAATCAAATGCTAAGCTTTATTTTAGGTAGTGCTGGGGCAGGCAAGTCTGCTCGAATTTTCGATGATATAGCCAACTGCGTAGGCGTAGGCGAAAACGATAAAAATTGCGGACAAGTGTATTTTATTGCACCTGAGCAATATAGCTTTGAGAGTGATAGACAACTATATGCAAAACTTGGAGCACAGGGTTTCAATGCTGTAAAGTCCACGAGCTTTACAAGGATTGCAAACGAAATTTTTACCGCACACGGCAACCTTGCAGGTGATTATGCGCAAGACTCAACTAAGCTGCTTATAATGAGCCTTGCACTAACCGAGGTAAGTGGGGAGTTGCGACTATATTCAAGGCAACTAAATAACTATCGCTTTTGCCAAACAATGCTCGACGCTGTCACAGAGCTTAAAACTGCAGGCGTTAAGGTTGATGATTTGAGTGGTAAGCTTAAAAGCTTTAAGGGCACGCTTTTCCATAAAGCGCAGGAACTATCCCTGATTTACTCCACCTATAATACCATTTTAGAGCGTTCATATAAGGATTCCCTCGATGATATTACCCGTGCTGCAATGCTAGCGCAGGAAACTGGATATTTTCAAGGTGCGCATATATTTATTGATGAGTTCAAGAGCTTCACAGGCAGTGAGCTTATACTGCTTCGCACCATTATTTCGCAGGCAAAGCAAGTAACAGTTTCCCTTTGTACAGAGCACGTTAATGTAAGCGGTATATCGCTTTTTTCAACTGTCAACCAAACATACCATAAGCTTCGGCAAATCGCTAGAGATTGCGAGACAAAAATTGCACCCGATACAATGCTCACAGAGCTAAAACGCTATAAGTCAACTGCAATTGAGCATATAAATAGCAACATCTTCCGTCCGAGAAGAGAAGCAATCTCGGACAAGTCCGGCGACGTGGTAGTATGCGAAGCCTCCGATGTCTACAAGGAAGCGGAATATGTTGCCGCAAGCATACGCAAACTTGTAATGGAAGGCTATAAGTATAATGAAATTGCTGTCATAGGCAGAAGTCTTGACTCATATAAAGCTGCACTTGAAAGTAGTTTTGACCGCTATGAAATACCGTATTTCCTCGATAACAGAGATAGCGTTGCAGACAAGTCGATAATGCTGCTTGTTACATCTGCTTTTGAAGCTGCGACATGGAATACTGAAGCGATATTGCGTTATATAAAAACAGGACTTACAGGACTTGACCTAAAACTTGTGTCAGAGCTTGAAAACTTCTGCTTTACATGGGGAGTGAAGGGCAAGGATTGGCTTAGCGACTTCACAGTTAAAGTCGACGGAATTGATAAGATAAACACCGCGCGCCGTACTATAATTGAACCATTATCAAGGTTTCGTAGCGCCACAGAATCCGCAACGGGAGCTGAAATCACAAGAGCGCTTTATAAGCTACTCGAGGATATAGATGCGCCCGAGAGTGTTGGCTTACAGTGTACGCATTTTGCGGATGTTGGGCAGCTTGAGCTATCCCATGAACTAAGACAGCTATGGGATATACTTGTGGACATTCTTGAAAGCATACATAGGATTTTAGGGGAAACTTCTATGACCCGCTCAAAGTATCTGGAGCTAATAAGGCTCGTAATAGCGCAAACAACCTTTGCAAGCGCACCAAAAACCCTTGACGAGGTAACAGTAGGCAGTGCAGACCGCATCCGTATTGCCGCTCCGAAGGCAGTATTCCTAATAGGAGTAAATGAGGGCGTTATGCCCTTTAATGTGCGCACTGGGGGCATCTTTAGCGACAAAGAGCGCAATGAGCTTGCAGGGCAGGGCATAAAGCTAGGGGAAAACTCAATAGATAGGCTAAACGAGGAGCGTTTTATTGCGTACAAAGCGGCAAGCACGCCGTCAGAGCGCCTTTTTGTAAGCTATTCACTGGCTGATAATACATATAATGCACAGCTGCCAAGCTATATGGTTGATCAAATATGCCAAATGCTAGACATTTCCCCCATAAAAGCTCGAGATATTGAATATACCTTTTACAGCACAACCTCCCAAGCTGCTTTTTACAGTTTAGCAGGGAAGTTTCGTGAGGACAATAGCAAGCGTGCCTCTTTAATTGAGGCGTTGCAGGACCAACCCAACATAGCGCAAAAAATCACTAGTTTGTATCACGCACTAAATTCACACAACCATAGAATTGAAGATACAGATGTTGCAACAGCGCTTTTCGGCAATAAAATGCAGCTATCCGCCACAAGAGTTGACGACTTTCATAAATGCAGGTTTTTGTATTTCTGCAAGGCAGGCTTGCGTTTAAAACCACTTAGGAAAATGGAGCTTTCACCTCTTGAGAGGGGAAATGTCATTCACTATTGCTTGAGTGAGCTCATGAGGGAGCATAGCGAGGATTTTATCAAGCTTACCGAGGACGAGTTAATGGCAATTACAGAGAAGCTATTAAATGAATATCTTACTCAAAATATGCAAGGCGAATTTGCAAAGGACGCAAAGTTTTTTCTTATGTACCGCAGATTATGCATAGTAGTTGTCGATATTTTTCAAAGACTGCAAGTTGAATTTGCGCAAAGCAAGTTTGTCCCCTGTGATTTTGAGCTTGAAATTTCGCCGGAAAGTGATGTTACACCACTAGAGCTAAAAACAGTCGATGGAGTAAGCGTAAATGTTAGAGGAATAATCGACAGAGTAGATATAATGGAAAAAGACGGCAAGCGTTATGTCCGTGTAGTTGACTACAAATCGGGGACTAAGGATTTTGTCCTTTCTGATATTTATTATGGGCTTAATATGCAGATGCTTTTATACTTGTTTGCTATACAGAAGTCTGGCAAGGGCAGGTATAAGGAAGTTCTCCCTGCAGGCGTGCTTTATATGCCGGCAAGTGAGAGTAAACCCACACTTGACAGAGATGCAACCGATAAGGATACGAATTTAGAGCGTATAAAAGGCTACAAAATGGATGGAATTATCATAAATGATTCTGACGTAATCAATGGCATGGAGATTGACGCTAATGGCGTTTTCATCCCCATTAAAAAGGACAAGGAAGGCAACTTTAAACCCGCATCCAAGCTTATTGAACTGGAAAAGCTTTCTAAGCTGCAAGCCTACGCTGAGCGCTTAATGCTGCAAATGGCACAAAGCCTAACAGGTGGGAACATCGAAGCTTTGCCCGTATATGGTCGTGGCTATGAGCCATGCAAATACTGTGATTACCGCTCCGTATGTGGACATGATGAAAAGGGCAAGGTACGCGTAGTAGAAAACATAGATATAAACACACTCATCAATAAAATTGAGCTTTCGCTCGAAGATGAAAACGAAAACCAAGCAATACAAGGGGGTGAGTAGATGTCAAGAAACTGGACTGATGAACAGCTTTGTGCAATAGATGCAAGAGGTGGGAGTATACTAGTCTCCGCAGCTGCAGGAAGCGGAAAAACCTCTGTCTTAGTTGAGCGTGTTCTAAGGCTAATAACGGACGAAACCAATCCAGTCCCTGCTGATAGGCTTATTATTGTTACCTTTACAAACGCAGCTGCAGCGGAGATGAAACAGCGGCTAAACGCCGCAATCATGCGAAGAATGGAAGCTGACCCAGACAATCGTTTGCTGCAAGAACAGCAAATTCTCCTTGGTGCCGCAAGTATATGCACAATCCACTCCTTTTGCTTTGATTTAATCCGCCAAAACTTTCATGTGCTTGATATATCCGCAGGTTTTCGCATATCCGATGAAACTGAAATGAAAACCCTAAGCTCAAAAGCAATGGAGCAAACTCTTAACTCCCTTTACAGTGAGCAATCAGATGAAATGAATACCCTTGTGGATTTTTTCTGCACAAAGGGCGATGCAGAGCTTATAAACCACATCGAAAAGCTTTATCGCTTTACACGCTCAATTCCATTCCCCGACAACTGGCTTGATGCACAGCTTGCTTTTTACTCAAACCCATCTTTAGAGGAAAACAAGTGGGTAAATGATATTTTTAATGTTACGCAGGATATTCTTTCTGATGCCTACGATGTAAATTCTGATATGCACACAATGCTAAATCCGACTAATGAGGATAAAGCGACGATAGCCGCTCTTGAAACCCTTGATAATGACTTGCTTATAATTCAAAAGCTGCAAGGCTTGGTTGAATTAAAGGCATGGGACGATATGCGCAAGGAACTTAACCAAGTTAAGTTTGCTGCATTTAGAACTTCTAAACTTACAACTGATATAGAAATGCTTAAACAAAAGCGAGAAAGTGTAAAATCCCTAATAACTAAGGATTTAAGCCGTCTTTTTATCTGCTCTAAAACTGAGTATATTGAAG
>CAZLMF010000068.1:0-8208 GCA_964560565.1 uncultured Oscillospiraceae bacterium | reverse complement strand
CCAGATTTCTTTGTTTTGAGCACAAGGATTGCCGGTGAAATTTTGCAAAAGTTTATAAATTACCAGTTTAAGTTTGCAATTGTTGGTGACTTTTCAGGTTATACAAGTAAGTCTCTTAAAGCTTTCATATATGAAAGCAATAAAGGAAAAGATATCTTCTTTGTATCTTCCGAAGAAGATGCTGTCGAAAAATTGAGCAGAGTATAAATAAATTAGTCTAAAATTAAACGGGGAATAATACTTACGTTTCAGAGGTGTTAAATGAATTACATTATTAGAGAGCTTAAAAGAGATGAAGTTCATCACCTCGATGATTTTATATACGAAGCTATTTTTATTCCAGAAGGTGGAATGCCACCGTCAAAGGATATTATAAAATTACCAGAGGTGGAAATATACATTTCTGATTTCGGCAAGAAAAAAGATGATAGATGCTTGGTTGCTGTTATTGACGATAAAATAATAGGTGCAGTGTGGGTTAGAATTATGAATGACTATGGTCATGTTGACGATGATACACCCTCTTTTGCAATCTCACTTTACAAAAAGTATCGGGGGTTAGGGATTGGGACTGACCTTATGAAGAAAATGCTCGAGTTATTAAAGAGCTCTGGCTATTCAAAAGCATCTTTAGCTGTTCAAAAGGTCAACTATGCAGTGTCGATTTACAAAAAGGTTGGTTTTGAAATTATAGATGAAAATGAAGAAGAGTATATTATGGTTTGCGATTTAACTAAATGAAAGTATTTTTTCTTCAATAGGATATTGAAAGGGCAAAAATTGATTTTTTGCTTGCCTGTTGCTTTCTAATCTAGTCTATTGTAATCCTACAACCTACTCCTAACAGGATGGAAAATGCATCTTGACAGATACCTTTTTTGGTGTTAATATAGATTGTAGTTTAATACTGCTGGTTTTATTACGTAAACGATTTAAGGAGGAAGATTTAATGAAAAAGGTTAGATTTCTCGCAACTCTGTTTGTCTCTGCAATGCTATTTGTAGGTGCTACTATCACTGCCTTTGCAGAAAGCGCTCCCGCGGTAGACCTAGACGGGACCTATAACGCGTATATTGGCGTTCAATCTCAATCATATATCTTTAGAAATGGATTTGATGAAGCAACCTACGGCAAAGGAGTCGTCGCTGAGGACGGCACTGTATGGTTTGATCAGCTTACCGGTTGGGAAGGAAATGTTGCTATCGCTAAAGCTGGAACATTTAATGACACTGTAATCGAAGGAAATGGTACATATTCAGTTTCAATTACCGACTTTGATTTTGGTGCTGATGAGTTTTTAAATCTCTTGTTTGTTTCAACCGATATCCCACTAAGCGATGAAATTAACTTTAGCGATGTTAAAGTTAAAATGGACGGAAGCACTAAGCACACCTTCGAAGAGGCTTATATTAATCCTGACTCAAAGGAATATGAGAGCATTTTAGCTATTAATATTTGGAACGCTGATCTTGGCGACTACGAAAATGGCATTTTTGGTTATTTGATGCCCACCAAGTCCATTGAGCTTGAGTTCACAGTTTCCGGATTTAACTATGACAAGCCAATTGAGGAGACTACTACGACTACTGAAGAGACTACTACCACGACTACCGAAGAGACTACCACCACCACTGCTGCAGAAACTACCACTACTACAGCCGCTGCAGATGATTCCGATGACAGTGGTTCATTATTGATCCCTATACTTATTGCAGCTGGTGTTGTTGTTATTGTAGCTGTTGTTATAGTAGTTGCTAAGAAGAAAAAGGCATAAGTCAATCTATTGCAATTATTACTATTAGTGCACAGGCTGTCGCTGTTGTAGCGATAGCCTAGTGTTCTTAGATTTCAAATCATTTGCAGTGAATATATTATGTGAAGTATGGACAAGGGTTATATTGATGATTGCTAGATTATCTACTACGTACTTTATATCAATAAGTTCTAATGTTTTATAGATAGAAAGGATTGGTAAACAAAAATGGCGTCAAAAGAAAGAAGCGGGGATCAGCGTTTGAAAAGGATAGCAGGCCGTGCTTCTGATATAGTTTACTGGTTCATGCGGATTTTGATATTATTAAATATAGTTTTCATGTTTTTTCCTAGCATGAATCCCGCTAGACTAAGCGAAAAGATTAATAAAAACCTCTCGCTGTTTACCAGTGGTCTATCGTACAATTCATTGATTTCCAACTTTGGCCGTGCCTTTAGGCAAAATTGGATTTCTGAGGATAGCATAAAGTTCGTATTTTTCAGCGCTATGCTAATGATCATCGGTGTTGTAGTTATTTCTGTTGGTGGTTGCATGTCACTAGGCAATCGCAACTTGAAAAGAGTAGGACTTGTAGCAACCTTATCGGGTGCTATTGTTGAAGGAATTGGACTTGTAGGTATCTATCAAGGATATTTGCTAATTACTGCTTCTGAAGGTGCTGATAGAATCCAGCCTCTTTTCCCCTCAGCTTTTTACTTATTTGCTGCTGTTATCATTGTGATTGCTTTACTTTCATTATGCAATTTAATTTTAGTGCCCAAAGGTATAAAGGGCGAAAAATTTTATGTACATCCGAAATACCAGTTGTTTCTAATGATGCTTCCCATTATTGCGCTTGCCTTTGTATTTAGCTATCTGCCGCTTTATGGGTGGAGGTATGCCTTTTTTAACTACAATTCCGGTGAGACATTGTCTTTGAAAAACTTTGTTGGTTTGAAATGGTTTACTTCTCTGGTTCAAAACGAAGCAACTAGAAGCGATATCGTTCAGGTTATGAAAAACACTTTGGCGATGAGTGGACTTGGAATTCTCACTAGCTGGATTCCAATGGCATTTGCCATATTCCTCTCAGAGATAAAGAACTCAAGATTTAGACGCATGGTTCAAGCACTTACGACTATTCCCAATTTTATTAGTTGGGTTCTTGTATATGCAATTGCGCTGGCTATTTTCTCTACGGACGGATTTATTAACACATTCCTGTCAAGCATTGGCATAAATTCTTCGACAAACTACCTTATGGATCACAACCATATGTGGCTCAAAATGATGGCATGGGGCATTTGGAAGGGTGTAGGCTGGAGTGCTATCATATATATTGCTTCTATTTCCAGTATTGATCAAGGCTTGTACGAAGCTGCTAAGGTTGATGGAGCGGGGCGCTTTGCGAGGATGTGGCATATTACCGTTCCCGAATTAATGCCAACTTTCTTTGTACTATTACTGTTATCCATTGGAAACCTTCTTTCAAATGGATTAGACCAGTACTTGGTATTTTCAAATTCCATGAACAAGGAAACTATTCAAGTACTTGACCTTTATGTGTACAATCTTGGAATAGGAAGCGGTCAAATTCCGCTCTCCACAGTTGTAGGCATGGTTAAATCTGTCATTAGTTTATTATTATTGTTTAGTGCTAACGGATTATCTAAATTAATTCGTGGCAAAAGTATAGTGTAAGGTGGTGTGAATATGAAGAAAAAAGATTTTGACATTCAGTTGAAAAGCAACAAAAAAAAGAAAGCTCTAAAGTTGTCCCCGGGTGATATGGTTTTTAATATACTTAACTATGGCTTTTTTTCAATTTTTACTTTAAGTTGTATTTTTCCGTTTTACTATATCTTCATTAACACCATTTCCAGCAATGACCTGGTTAAAAAGGGTGCCATCACTTTATTCCCCAAAGATATAACCATATCTAATTATATAGCTATGGCAAACGTGGATGACCTGTGGCGCTCAATTATAGTTACAGTGCTAAGGACAGTCATTGGTACTGTTATAATGGTGTTTGTTTCCGGCTTGGCTGGTTATTTGGTTACCAAAAACCAAATGTGGCGCAGAAAGTTTTGGTATCGCTTTTTAGTCATCACTATGTACTTTAATGCAGGGCTTATTCCATGGTACTTGAATATGTCCATGTTGGGACTTACCGACACATTTGCTGCGTATGTTATTCCCTCAATAGTGGCACCTTATAATATTATACTAGTTAAAACCTACATTGAATCCATCCCCGCAGAAATAGAAGAAAGTGCATTTATTGATGGGGCAGGCTATTGGTTGATATTTAGGAAAATCATATGGCCGCTCAGTAAACCAATTCTCGCAACCATTGCTATTTTCGGTGCTGTTGGGCATTGGAATTCATTTCAGGATTCCTACATTCTAAATGCTAATTCCCCTGAGCTTTATACTCTGCAGCACAGATTGTATATTTATATGAACCAAAGTTCCAACCTAGGTGCATTGCTTGCTGGCGGTACAAGCTCATCAGATACAGCGGCACTTGTTGGGGTTTTAAGCAATAAGCTAATAAAGTATACCATCTCAATGGTTACTATTATTCCTATTCTTTGTGTATATCCGTTTATGCAGAGGTATTTTGAAAAAGGTCTTATGCTTGGCGCTGTAAAGGGTTAAGCTCAAGATATGAAGAAATCATTTTTTAATTATGAGGAGGAGATTATGAAGATCAGGAATTTGATTGCAGGTGTTTTAGCCGGTGTTATTTTGCTAACTGGATGTACTCCAGAGTCATCAAGCTCTAGTAAAGCTTCAGGCACAGGTTCAAGCAAAGATACCAGTGTATCTACACCTTCAAATGACACTGCCCCCATTCAGCTGACAGCTTATAGCCAACTTGCCAACTATTCAGGGAAGGTAACTGGGTGGTCTGCAAAGATATTAAAGGATAAGTTTAACGTTGAAATGACCATTATCCCCAATCCTGACGGCACTTTTGATACCCGTATGGAATCTGGAAACTTGGGTGATATCGTTATCTTTGGAAGCAACGGGGAAGAGTATCAGAGAGCTGTTAAGGGAGGAATGTTGTTTGACTGGAATGAAGATAATATTCTAGCAGATTTCGGCCCTTATATTTTAGAAAACATGAGCAAAGCTCTGGATAATAATGCCAACATGACTAAGTCCATTACCGATGGTGATCCTGTGGTATATGGCTTTGGGCATAACATTGCTACTTCCACTGACAACCACGAAGAGTTTTTCTACACATGGGATATACGCTGGGATTTATACAAGCAGCTTGAGTATCCTGCGGTTAAAAACATTGATGATTTGTATGATTTGTTTGTAGCTATGAAAGAGATTTCCCCTACTGATGACAACGGAAACGAGACTTATGCTGTTTCCCTATGGCCTGATTGGGATGGAAATATGGTTATGTATGTGAAGTCCCTTGCGTCTGCTTATTGGGGCCATGATGAAATGGGTTTTGGTCATTATGATGTAAATACAGGCGAATTCTATTATTCAATGGATGAGAACAGCATGTACCTGCAAAGCTTAGCATTCTTTAACAAGCTATATAGGAACAAACTGCTTGATCCAAGCTCAATGACGCAGACATACGATGAGATGGGTCAAAAAGTTTCTGCAGGCGGAACATTTTTCTCAATCTTTAACTTTAGCGGCCAGTCCATCTTCAACTCTGAAGAAAATACAGCTGCTGGTAAGTACATGTATACGTTAACCCCTGATGACGCAACACCTATTGCATATGGTATGAACGTTTTAGGTGGTAACAGAGTGTGGACAATTGGCGCAAACACAGAATACCCCGAGCTATGTATGGAAATAATCAACTACTTGGCAACTCCAGAAGGCTTTATGACTTATTGGTATGGCCCTAAGGATCTTTGCTGGTACTATGATGACGATGGATTGACACAATTCACCGAATATGGTAAAACTGCATACAAAGACAAGATAAACACTATGGTTCCAGACGAATGGGGCGGCGGTAGTTTTGACAAGGGCGCCCTTCAGGTTAATAACAACACATGGACCATTGACGCAAACAACCCAGACTCAAGCGGTGACACTTACAACGCATCACAATGGAGAAGCAACCGCACTGGTGCAACAAGTGACATTCAGCAAGACTGGATGGACTTTACTGGATTTTATGATACTACAGAGTATTTAGATAATAAACCATACAAACTATCAATGGCTACATCTTATAAAGAATCTAGCCGCTCTGCCGACCTCAAACTAATTTGGGAACAGGTTGCTACCGCTATCGTTGACTACTCATGGAAAGCGATTTACGCGAAAGATGATGCTGAATACAACTCTATTGTTGCAGAAATGATTAAAAAGGTTAAGCAGTATGATCCTGATGATCTATGTCTGCAGTGGTGCATTGAAGAAGCAGCAATAAGAAAAGCGCTTGATGACCAAGTAAGAGGCAATTAATTAGTAGCGGATGCCGCATATAATGTGGCATCCGCTTTTCGTGGAAGGAATATTGTTTATGGCATCTTTTTTTAGTCCTGATGGAAAAGCATATCGTTTTATGAGCTGGCTACTAGACACTGTGAAGCTTAATGTTTTATGGGTTATATTTAGCCTTCCTGTAGTGACTATTGGGATATCTACCATTGCGGCATTTGATGTTTCCATGAAAATGGTGGAAAACAAAGAAGGACATATCGCTCGAAGCTTTGTAAAATCATTTACAAGTAACTGGAAGCAAGGGGCGGTAATGTCGATAATCATGCTGCTCTGTTCGTGGGTGATTTATTTGGATTTTCAGATTATGGGAATCGCTGAAAGTAACTCTTGGTTTTTCTTAGTTATCGGTGTGGTGACTACATATATCTTTGTATTCTCATTACTGTATGCATATCCTCTCCTTGCACGATATGAAAACACTATTACTAAAACTATAAAGAACTCATTTCGCATATCTATGCGCTACTTTATCAGATCCTTTATTGTGGTCCTTATTGTGGCGTTTGAGATTGCTGCAATGCTTTGGAATACAACGACTTTACTGGTTGGAGTTTTAGTTGGACCGGCAATCATTATACTTACCATCAGCGCAAACGCTATGTACGTCTTTCGTGATATTGAAAGGGAACCGGGAAGCGCAATTAAGAATGAAAACCTGCCACCAGATGCTTAATTCAATACTTTCCGATAAACGTTTGATTTCAAAATAACACAAGGCACATTGCAATATAATTATTGCAATGTGCCTTGTTCTTGTAAAACCCTAAGCCCAACTCCTACCTTAAAAAATCTATAATATTTGAGCGTAACCTTGGACTTTATTTTAATAGTTTAAAACCTGTACAAAATGAAAATAGTATGATATAATTTATTAATTATATAAAGTCGAATTACGTCGAACTAATATTTTAGGAGTGAGATCGTGCTAAAAACATTAACACAGAAACTCATCGTGACTTTCCTTGGCATAGCAATGGCGGTAATAATTCTACCCTTCTCAGCATCAGCGGATACCAGTGGTGACGGTTGGATACTGGATACCAACGGAAAGCTTACAATCTCAACCAATAGCGGCACAACAGCGTGGAGGGGCAGCATTGATAAAACAACGATTTCAAGTGTTGAGCTTACAACAGAAGTGACGAGCATAGGCGACAGTGCGTTTGCTTACTGCAAAGGCCTCACAAGCGTGACTATCCCCGATTCAGTGACGAGCATAGGCTATGCTGCGTTTGCTTACTGCAACAACCTCTCAAGCATTGCTATTCCATCATCAGTGACGAGCATAGGCGATGGTGCGTTTTATTCCTGCACAGGCCTTTCAACCGTGACTTTTGAGGATGATTCTATTTTAGAAAGCATAGGCGATAGTGCATTTTGCGAATGCGAAAGCCTTTCAAGCATAACTATTCCCGATTCAGTGACAAGCATAGGCGACGGTGCGTTTGCTTACTGCAACAACCTCTCAAGCATTGCTATTCCATCATCAGTAACGAGCATAGGAGTGAGAGCGTTTCGTAACTGCACTAGCCTTAAAGCAGTGACGTTTAGTGCTGATTCTAAATTAGAAAGCATAGGCGATAGTGCATTCTTTAAATGCACAGGCCTTGAAAGCATAGCTATTCCATCATCAGTGAAGATTATAGATGGTGATGCGTTTAATGGCTGCACAGACCTTTCAACCGTGACCTTCGCTGGAACATCACAGTTGACGAGTATAGGCGATAGGGCATTCTTTAAATGCACAGGCCTTGAAAGCATAACTATCCCATCATCAGTGACAAGCATAGGAGAAAGGGCGTTTTGTAACTGCACTAGCCTTAAAGCAGTGACTTTCGATGATGATTCTATATTAGAAATCATAGACAAAGGTGCGTTTGCTGGCTGCATAGGCCTCACAAGCGTGACTATCCCCGATTCAGTGACGAGCATAGGCGATAGTGCGTTTC
>CAZLMF010000067.1:0-8273 GCA_964560565.1 uncultured Oscillospiraceae bacterium | reverse complement strand
TCCGCATCTCGCACTAGAAAATCTATTACACTATTTAACCCATCCTCAGCAACTATTTGATGACTCACTATTACAGTTTCTGTTGAGCTGAAATAAAGTTTATTGTTATTTTTGGTGTTTGCCTTTCGCATCCCTTCAAATATGGTTTTGCCTTCAGTTTCCACGATTTTTGTTGTTATGCCTGTTTCTTTACTTGATTTACCTAAATCTATAATCTCAAATGTTAATTGATATATATCATCCTTTTTATCAATTGCAAACCCTGTTACGATTGAAAGCTTATCCAATCCTCGATAATTCCAGCACCCTGTAAAAAACGAAACAGAAATGCAAACGGCAATTATAAGTGAAATTTTTCTAAGCATTGTCATCATCCTTTTTTTCCCTCATACGGACTTTATTATCCGTTAAAGAGGAAGGCCTTTTAAACATAAGATGCCAAGGAACACGAATAGCTTTATCTTTCATATCCTGAGGGTTCAAGCCAACTGAGATGGAATATTGTGAAACACCAAAGGATGATAAGTTAAGCACATATACAAGAATAATCACACCAGTGAAGAGTAACCCGAAAAATCCTAACAATGCAGCAGAGGTTAAAAGAATATAACGCAGATACACTACTGGGCCATTCATCTTTGGAACAAGCAACCCTGTGATACCCGTAAACCCCACAACAATTATCATGGGTGCAGCGACAAACTTTGCATCAACCGCCGCTTGCCCTATTACAAGAGCGCCAACAATGCTAAGCGCATGACCGATGTTGGCGGGCATTCGTATTCCTGTTTCACGCAGAATGTCGAATACAAGCAGCATCAAGAAAGCCTCAAGTGCCGCAGGGAAGGGCACACTACTTCGTTCCATAGCAATGCTAATCATAAGTTGCGTCGGTATCATTTCATGATGATAAGCAACCATTGCTACATATATGCCAGGCGTAAAGATACTTAGTGAAAATCCCATTATTCTAAGAAGTCGAGAAAACGAAGCATATGCATAATTGAGGTAATAATCCTCATTGCTTTGGAAGTTTTCGATGAACAAATACGGAGCTGTTATTACAATAGGGGAGCCGTCAACAAATATCGCAACACGACCTTCGAGCAGCTTTGCTACAATAACGTCTGGTCTTTCCGTAAAGCCCATTGACTTAAATAAAGAATAAGGCTTATCCTTGATTAGCTCTACAATGTAGTTGGAATCAAGAATTCCGTCAATATCAATTTTTGAAAGTCTTTTGTAAATTTCACTTAGCACATCTTTATTTACAAGGCTATCAATATAACTTACACAAACAGTGGTACTTGTACGTCTACCCATTGTGTGGAACTTCATTTTTAAGTCATTTGTTCTAATTCTTCTGCGTACTAATGACAAATTTGACATTAGTCCTTCAGTGAAGCCGTCGCGTGGGCCACTTAATATTTTTTCGCCTTCAGGCTCGTCAGGCGAACGTACTATAAAGGACTTGGTGTTTAGTATTGCCGCTTCACGTTCACCGTCGACAAAGAGCAGGGTGTCACCATATGTGACATCCCTTATAAGTGTGTTCATATCACTTGCAGTTTTAACCTCATTGATTTGAATAATGCTCTCAATCAATGGAGTTATAAGGCTACCACTACTTCTATCAGGTTCATAAAGCATAAGGGGTTTTACAATATTCTCGTTAATTATAGATGAGTCTACAAGCCCATCATTATATGCAATAAAATACTCTAAATCGTCTGCGGCACTGCATTTTATTTTTCTAATTATAAAAGTATCATTATTATCAAAGAGCTTTTTAAGCGCACTAATATTGCTTTCAAGAGAAGAGGAAACCACAAGATCATCTAACACTTTATTTATATCGTCAAACTTTTCTTGCTGCTTTTTTTGCTTGCTACCCGAGAAGAATTTAAACATACTTGCCCTCCTATTTCTACAAACAACTTTTCATATTATTAGTAGAAATAATGGAAATATGCACAGTGAAGAAGATACACTAACCTTAAAAGTGCAAAAAAACCACCGACTAGCGGTGGTTTCAGTATTAGAATTAGAATTTGTTATCGTTCTGTCCCTAAAAAGAATAATGCAATCGTTCCAGGCCCTGAATGAGCGCCTATAACAGGATCAACGTAATTAATAAGCACATCCTTAACCTTGAGCTTATCTCGTATCTGCTTTTCCACATATTTTGCGTCATCAATACAATCGCCGTGAGAAATGAAAACTACTTGTTCTTCGGGCTTAATAGCTGTTTTCGCCATGCGCTCCACGAGGGCATCAAGAGACTTTTGTCTTCCCCGCACCTTGCTGACATTAATAAGTCTACCCTCATTATCCATGTGAAGGATGGGTTTTATCCCAAGCATTGAGCCAACAATTGCAGTTGTTGCACTGATTCTTCCGCCTCTTTTAAGGAAAAATAAATCATCAACTGTGAACCAGTGGCAAAGGTGAAAGCGGTTCACAATCAACCACTGATAGATCTCCTCGATGGTCTTACCCTCATTGCGAAGTTGCACTGCGTGATGCACAAGCAGCCCTTGTCCCAGGGAAGCACCAAGGGTATCAACGGATAAGATTTTGCGGTCGGGGTAGGAGCTTTTTAGCTCCTCAAGAGTAATATGAACAGCCTGATAGGTGGCACTTAAAGCTGATGAAAAGCCGATATAGAGGATATCCTTTCCCTCATCGAGCAGCTTTATAGCCATATCCCTGCAAACTTCAGGGTTAATCAAGGAGGTGGTGATATGCTCCTTACGGCGCATCATAGCATAAAACTGAGCAAGTTCAGTTTTTTCACCCTTTATATAGCTATAATATTCCTTGTCGTTGACACGAAAGACTAACGATAAAACATGTAACATGTACTTATCTATTAGATCATCTGGTAGGTTGCAGGAAGAGTCTGTTATTATTTCAAAGCTCATTTATATGACCCCCTTGTGAGATTTTATGTATTTTAGAATGCATAAAAGCGACAATTTGCTTAGATTCATTATATAGAAATAAAAAAGTAAAGTCAAGATAATAGAGCAATAAGTAATGAAAAAATACACTAGAATAATTAACATATGCAAAAAAATTGTACAAGTCATAGATTGACACGAATAAAGGGGAAATGTATAATTAAAGTATATAAGAAAAAAGATTTTAGTAAAAAGGAAGTAATTAGCTTGTCAAAGCACAATATTTTCAAAGGTTATGTTGAGGCATACAAGAAAGAATTCGCAGGTTACAACGCAAATAAGCTAGGTAAAGACATACTTGCAGGAGTTACAGTCGCCGCAGTTGCACTTCCCTTGGCACTTGCATTCGGTGTTAGCAGTGGCGCAAGTGCAGCAGCGGGACTTATTACAGCAATAATTGCTGGAATAATAATGGGATTGCTTTCAGGCAGCTCATATCAAATGTCTGGGCCGACAGGCGCAATGGCGGCGATTTTGGTTTCTATTGTTGTTCAATATGAGATGAAGGGCGTATTTATTGCATGCTTTTTATCAGGCATAATTTTGCTCCTTGCAGGAATATTCAAACTAGGGGAAATAGTGTCGTTCATTCCTATGCCCGTTATAACAGGCTTTACCTCAGGCATTGCAGCTATTATTGCCCTAGGTCAAATTGATAATATCTCAGGACTTTCCTCATCAGGGGATACGACTGTTTCAAAGATTTCTAGCTATTTTACTACTCCTCAAAGCATTAATTTAACTGCTCTTGCAGTTGGTGGAGCGGTTATACTCTTAATGATAATATACCCTAAAAAGCTTACAAAATTTTGCCCATCCTCACTTGCGGCAATTATTCTTGCAACTGCTGCTAGTGCGATTTTCAAGCTGCCAGTTGAAAGTATTGGCGCAATACCAAGAACAATTTTCCTTGACACAAGACTAAAATTATCGGATATAAATCTTGATATTATAAAAAATCTTATTATGCCTGCGGTGAGTATAGCGGCACTTGGGTTGATTGAAAGCTTATTATGTGGTGCATCAGCAGGGCGCATGAAAAATGAAAAGCTTAGAGCAGATCAGGAACTAATTTCCCAAGGTGTGGGTAATATTATCATACCATTCTTTGGCGGAGTCCCAGCAACTGCAGCAATAGCCCGTACAAGTGTCGCTATTAAAGCAGGAGGCCAGACACGCTTAACCAGTGTAATTCATGCGCTGGTTATACTGCTTTCAATGATTGCACTTGGCGGCATTATGTCGGAAATACCATTGCCTGCACTTGCAGGAGTGCTAATGGTTACAGCGTGGAGAATGAATGAATGGAGCACAATAAAGAATATCTTTAGGAAGAAAATTAAGACAGCAATTTTTCAGTTTCTAATCACAATGACTGCCACGATTATATTTGACCTTACAATTGCAATTTTAATCGGCGTACTGTTTTCTATTGTAGTCTTTGTCCTTAAGGTTTCGGATATGCAGGTAAACGTCAGCGATGTTGACTCAAGCAAGCTAGGAGATATCAATACGAACAGTGAAAAGTATAGTCGCACAAGCGTTGTATATATTACAGGTCCGCTTTATTTCGGCACTGCAAGCAGGCTCGAAGAAAAGCTAAGTTCACTAGCCGAAAAAGACACTGTTATACTATCCATGAGGGGGGTGCCCTTTGCAGATTTATCAGGGACACTTGCGCTTCAAGAATTATGCTTAAGGCTATCCAATCAAAATGTAGCAGTTTATTTTACTTGTGTTCAGCCCAAGGTGATGGAAATGTTTGACCGTTGCGGCATAAAAGAGCATTTTGGTGTTGAACGCTTCTATTGGAGCACCGATAAGCTGCTTAATTCATTTAGCAAATAAGAAAATTTAATTAGCAATATTTTAAGAGATTTTCATTGACAAAGGCGCATTATTTCTGTATAATAATTAAGCGTGCCGCTGTGGTGGAATCGGCAGACACAAGGGACTTAAAATCCCTCGGTAGCAATACCGTACCGGTTCAAGTCCGGTTAGCGGCACCAACAAAACAGCGTACAGCACATTGTGCTGTACGCTGTTTTGTTGAATGTTGATCCGCAACTTGAACCGTGGTCAACGTCCGATTAGCGGTACACAGCGCTCCGCAACTTGAACCGTGGTCAACGTCCGATTAGCGGCACACGGTGATACTGCAACCAAAACACATGGTAGCGCTTTTATCTGCATAGTGGTATAATAATATATGAAAAAGCCTTTGACCTATTATAATATAACTTTATTAAACTGGGAGTGAGCAAAGTGTCCACCTTAACAAACCTACCTACTAAAATACAGGATTTTATTGGCAATGCAAAGCTAACCGACACAAGTGGATGTTCAGGTGCAAAAACTTACTTTATTGATAAGGGTTCGGGCTACTATCTTAAAATATGGCAAGCAGGGAAGCTTGAAAATGACTACAAAGCGTTATCATACTTTTCAAAGGATGGCTTTGCTCCAAAGCCAATAATGCTTATAAGCAACAGCATGGATTATCTGCTTACAGAAAGCGCAAAAGGCAAGCCTGCAATTAATACAAGCTTTTTAGAAAAACCCAAAGAGTTAGCTATTAGATTAGGGGAAATACTTAGGGGCTTTCATGACGGCATGAACAAGAAAAACTGCCCGTTTAGCAACAGCGTTGAAGATATGATGTCAAGGGTAAATTACAACTTTACAAGAAGTCATATTGATGAGGGTATGCTTGGTTATGTTGGCGGCAATGAAACTAATCAAATTTATAATTATATTTGTGAAAATGTAAACGTACTTAAAAATGATGTTGTGCTACATGGCGATTTTTGCTTGCCAAACATTATGATGAATACTGACATGAAATTGACTTGCTTTATTGACTTAAATGCAGCAGGAGTAGGGGATAGGCATTATGATATTCATTGGGGCAAGTGGTCACTTTCTTACAACCTAAAGACAAGGGAATACGAGGATTTGTTTATGGATAGCTATGGTCGAGACGCTATTGATGCTAAAAGATTAAAAGTTATATCCTATATTTCCTGCCTTGATGAGTAACATTAAAAGTCCAAACAAACCACACAAGGAGTGAATTTTAACATGGAAATAAGACTTGCAGGCGTTGTGGGTGACTCCATAGTTGACGGCCCGGGACTAAGATATACAATATTTGTGCAGGGCTGTCCGCATAAGTGCGAGGGTTGCCACAATGTTCACACACATGATTATAGCGGGGGCTATATTTACGATACGGACAAGCTTTTTGAGGATATAGCGAAAAATCCGCTCACACAGGGCGTCACCTTTTCAGGTGGTGAACCCTTTTCACAGGCATTGCCTTTATCTAAGCTAGGCGAGAAGCTGCAAGCGAGTGGATACAACATTATGACTTACACAGGCTATACCTTTGAACAGCTAATTTCACTTGCCAATGAAGAAAATGCTTTTATGGAGCTTCTAAAGATAACCGACATTCTAGTTGACGGACGATTCGTACTTGCACAGCGTAATTTACTCCTAAAGTTTAAGGGGAGCGAAAATCAGCGTACACTTGACTGCAAAGCAAGCCTTGAAAGTGGAAAGGCGATTGAAAAGGAAATTTAGCAGTTGTAATAACGTTCATTTCATGTTAATATATATACAGGTATTGTCTAGTTGATAGGCAGTGCCTGTATTCTGATTTATGGTGAACAAAATATGAAAACAACAAGGTTTCTTTCATTGGTATTAATATTTATTACTGCATTTCTCACTGCCTGCGGCGGGGGAGATGAATTTGATAGTATATTTCGCTACGATATTCCTTCTAACCCAACAAATCTTGACCCTCAATCAGCAGACGATGTGCAGTCATATCTGATAATCGAAAACACCTTTGAGGGTTTACTGCGTGTTGCCGACGATGGCAAGCTAACCGAAGGGGTGGCTACTGATTATACCGTGTCCGACGATGGACTTACATATACTTTTTTACTACGTGAGGACGCAAAATGGACTGATACAATAGGCTTTGATGAGCTTGTTACAGCTCATGACTTTGTGTTCGCATTTAAGAGGTTATTTTTACCAGAAACTTCTGCTCCTAACGCAAGTAAGCTGTTTTGCATTAAAAACTCTGAGGGTATACGCCGAGGATTGATTTCTGCAGACGAGCTTGGCGTGCGTGCAGACGGGAATTTTAATCTGATTATCGAGCTTGAATACGCTAACGCTATGTTGCCAAGTTTGCTTGCTACCGCACCTTGTATGCCCTGCAATGAGGAATATTTCTACGCTACAAAGGGCAGATATGGGCTTGAAGCTGATTACACTCCATCAAACGGCGCCTTTTACGTTAAGTCATGGAATTATGACCCGTGGAGTGACATCAATAACAATGTTATTCTACGGCGAAATGAAAGCTACTCACTACGCAGACAGGTATACCCTCGTGGAATAACCCTGCGAATTACACGTGATACAAGTACCTACGAAAGTAGATTTATTGATGATTCCTCCGACTTTATTATAACATCAGGAACAAAAGCCTCTGATCTTATGAGCAAGGGTTATAATATGGTGGGTTACGAGTCAATTACATGGGGGCTTTCTTTTAATTTAAGCGAACCTATTGTGAAAAACCAAAGCTTTAGACTTGCCCTTTCATATAGCGTTGACAGAGACGCGTATAAGGGTTATTTACCCCAAGGTATAAACACTGCTCGGGCGATAATCGCCCCGGATGTCACAATGCTTGACACGAGCTACCGTGAGGTAGTTGGGCAGGATATTGCGCTAGAGTTTAACGCAAAAACCGCAATGGAAATGTACGAGCAAGCTAAGGAACAGCTAGGGCTGATTACTATCAAGCCAATTAGCATTATCATGCCTAAGTCGATTTCCCATATTGACTACTTCTCCTTTGTGACACAAACATGGCAAAAGGAGCTGGGATTTTTTTGTGTGCTTGAACAGCTTGAGGAGGACGAATACAAGCGCCGAATAAGTGCAGGGGATTACACTGCCGCAATTGTTGAAGTAACAGGGGACTACAACAGCCCCGAATCCTTCCTTACAGCATTTCGCTCAACAGTTGACACAAACAAAACAGGCTATAAAAACAGCGAATATGACTCCCTTATCCGACAAGCCTCAGTTGAAAAAACGCTAAGCGGCGCATCTGAGCTATATCTAAAGGCTGAAAAAATGCTGATAGACAACGCAGTATTCATACCGCTTTACTACCAGACGGAATACCTCGCTCAAGCCCACGGTGTTTTCGATGCGGCATATAACCCCTTCACCAATGCAATTAAGTTTGATAACGTCAAAATACTAGACTAAGCAAAA
>CAZLMF010000066.1:5142-8441 GCA_964560565.1 uncultured Oscillospiraceae bacterium | reverse complement strand
CTTGTAAGCTTTAAGCTTTCAAGCAAGCCTGCCGACAATAAGCACCCCTTCGGTCATGCTCGAATTGAATACCTTGCTTCATCACTTGTCGCAGTTTTCATACTCTTTATCGGCTTCGAGCTTGTAAGAACATCGGTAGATAAGATTATGAACCCCACTGACATTGTTTTCAGCGTGGTTGCACTTATAGTCCTTGCAATATCAATTATTGTGAAGTTTTGGCTTTATGTGTTCAACTCAGGCATTGCAAAGCGCATAAATTCCACAGTTATAACAGCAACAGCAGTGGACAGTCTTTCAGACGTTGCGGCGACCACAGCGGTTTTTATTTCCACACTTTTAAGCCCTATGATTGGCTTTTCCCTTGATGGCTACATGGGTATTGCGGTTGCAATTTTCATCATGGTATCAGGCATTGGCATACTAAAAGATACCGTTGATAGGATTTTAGGGCAAGCCCCCTCTGAGGAGCTAATTACAAGCATAGATAGTTATATACTAAAGTATGAGGGAATAATCGGCACACACGACCTTGTGGTGCATGATTATGGGCCTGGGCGATGCTTTGCGTCGGTTCATGCCGAGGTAAATGCTAACGAAAACATCCTTGACAGCCACGATTTAATCGATAATATCGAGCGTGATATTGAGCAGGATTGCGGCATTCACCTTGTCATTCACATGGATCCCCTTGTGACCGATGACCCCTATGTAAATGAGCTACACAGCTTTGTCAAAGACATTGTTGAAAAGCTTAACCCTTCAATTACCATGCATGATTTTCGGGTGGTCAGAGGCACAACTCACAGCAACCTCATCTTTGATGTAAGCGTCCCTTTTGAGTATAAGCCGAGCGATTCGCAGATTCGGGATGAAATAGCCGCAGGGGTTTCGGAGCATGACAGCACGCTTTATACGGTGGTAACCATCGACCGCACCTATATTCCATCTACCAGCAGTAAAATTAAATAGTTAAAAGGGGCAGCATAAAGCTGCCCTTTTTTGCGCTTATAATTGATTCGAGTTGTCACTTTTAGCTATTATTTTGAGTGATATATATAATAAACTGTTGCAATGTTAGTAGATTTTGTACAAAGCTATGAGTATTTACCTAAAACCACTTGAAACTAAAAAGCGAAAGTGCTATCATATTATAAGTTTCGCTTTTTTAGAGAGAAGCGTCATAAAATAAGGGGAAGGAAGATTTACAATGTTAGAAACCAGCAAAATTTTTATGCTCATTTCAATGGGAATCTCGGTCTTGGCATTCATCTTCGCTATTTGGCTTTACAACTGGGTGAAGTCCCGCGAATCCTCTAACGAGAGAATTGCTGAAATCGGACAGCTCATTCGAAATGGAGCAAACACATTCCTAAGACATGAGTATATAGTACTTGCTCGCTTTGCAGGCGTTGTTGCTGTACTCATCCTATTATTCCTACCAAAGCCAATATGGAAGGGCGAAATCCTCGATAACGTCATCATGGCAGTAGCCTACATATTCGGTAACGTATTCTCAGCACTTGCAGGCAAGGTTGGTATTGAAATTGCCACCATCGCCAATGTTAAAGCGGCTGAGGCTGCACAAAAGGGCATAAAACCCGCTTTTATGGCAGGCTTCCGTGGAGGCGCTGTAATGGGCATGGCAGTAGTCGGCGCATCTTTGCTGGGTGTTGCAGGTGTTATGCTAATCACCAATAACGCCACCGCTCTATTGGGCTTTAGCTTTGGTGCAAGCTCCCTTGCTCTTTTCGCAAAGGCAGGAGGAGGCATATTCACTAAAACCGCTGACATAAGCGCAGATATCACAGGTAAAGTCGAGCTTGGCATCCCCGAGGATGACCCTCGCAACCCTGCTGTTATCGCTGATAACGTGGGCGATAATGTCGGCGACGTTGCAGGAATGGGCGCTGACCTGTTTGACTCAAACGTGGCTTCAATGGCAGCAGCTCTTGTAATGGCAGTATCCCTTGACGCAATCGCAGGGGGCACAACTAACGCTGCAATGGTGTTCTGCTATGCAGGTCTTGGCTTACTTGCTTCTATAATCGGTGTTGCAACTGCCAGAATCGGCAAAAATGGCGATCCTACCCGTGCGCTTAACAGCAGCACCTACGTCACCACAGCAATTTACGCTGCTTTTACCGCCGGCGCAACTGCCGCCTTTGGCTTTGAGTGGCGCATTTGGGGCGCAACAGTCCTTGGGCTTTTAGTCGGCGTAATCATCGGCATTGCAAGCGACTACTTCACAAATGACAACAAGCCCCCTGTTCGATATGTTGCAAAGGCTTCTAAAGCAGGCCCTGCATTCACAATCCTTTCAGGTATGTCCTACGGGCTGTTGAGCGTTTTGCCTGCACTTGTGGGCATTGGCGCAACCTCACTTGGCGCATACATGATTTGTAAGCCACTTGGTAGCGATTATGCAATGTTCGGTATTGCAATGGCGGCAGTGGGTATGCTTTCAATCGTCGGTATGATTATTTCCAACGACGCATACGGACCCATCGTTGATAATGCAAGAGGACTTGCTGAAATGGGCGACCTCGGCGACGAGGCACTTGAAATCACTGACTCCCTCGATAGCGCGGGAAACACAGTTAAGGCTATCACAAAGGGCTTTGCGATAAGTGCTGCTGGTCTTACTGTTATAGCACTTCTAGGCGCATTTATGAGCGAGGTAAATGCTAAGGCACTCGAGCTTGGTGTTGCGGGTATCACCTCATTTGATATTATGAATCCTGTTGTGTTCTTTGGTATGCTTGTGGGTGCGGCAGTTCCTGCTGTATTCTCTGCTATGCTAATGCTTGGTGTTGACAAGAACGCACAGCGAATGGTTGCTGAAATTCATCGTCAGTTTAAAGAAATCCTCGGTCTTAAGGAAGGCAAAAAAGGCGTTGTCCCCGAATATGACAAATGCATTCAAATTGCCACCATCGGCGCTATCAAGGAGCTTATCCCTGCAGGACTAATGGCAATTGTTGCCACCCTTGCAGTTGGCTTTATCGGCGGCGTTGGGGCAATCGGCGGATTCCTTGCAGGTAACATTGTAAGCGGTCTGCTGCTTGCGCTATTTATGTCAAACTCCGGCGGACTTTGGGATAATGCTAAAAAGTACATTGAATCCGGTCATGAGGGCGGCAAAGGCTCCGATGCACATAAGTCGGCAGTTGTAGGCGATACGGTCGGTGACCCCTTCAAAGACACCGCAGGCCCTTCAATCAACACACAAATTACCGTTGTATCACTTCTTTCCTCACTGATGTCCACAGCGTTCCTAACCCTTTCAATTTTTTAAG
>CAZLMF010000066.1:0-5042 GCA_964560565.1 uncultured Oscillospiraceae bacterium | reverse complement strand
CAGCCTAGCCCTTAAGGGTTAGGCTGTTTTTTACGCAATTTGCAATGTCTAATAAAAAAAGCTCTAAAATTTTGTTATTATAGCTATTGCGCCAGCAAAAGCTATATGCTATAATATGCAAGATAAATACCACCACAGATATTCCTCAGTAAGTATTTTTAAGCTCGGTACAGAGATGCCGGTAAGATATTATACTGTCAATATGCCTGCTGCTTGCAATCGCTATGTGCTTTAACAGACAGGCTAAACATGAGTATAAATATAATCTTGCCTGCATTTTGTAGGCAAGATTTTTTGTTTTAAGCCTGCGATTGGTTTGTGTGGAAGGAGGCTGTTATGAGAAAAAAGGCAGTAATAATGGACGAAACCTCTGTGGAGCGTGCTATCATTCGGATTGCTCACCAAATCATTGAGAAAAACCACGGAACAGACAACCTATGCATAATCGGCATTAAAACCAGAGGAGCCCCAATTGCCGCAAGGCTTGTCAGATCCATCAAGGCTATCGAAAACGTAAGTGTTCCAATGGGTGTGCTTGATATCACCCTATATCGTGATGACCTTTCCCAACGGCAGGACGAGCCTATACTTAGCCAGACCGATGTACCCTTCCCTGTGAACGGGAAGATTGTAATTCTCGTTGACGACGTCATTTTTACAGGGCGCACCGCAAGAGCTGCAATGGACGCAGTAATGTCACTCGGGCGCGCTGATAAAATTCAGCTTGCGGTGCTCATTGACCGCGGCCATAGGGAGCTTCCCATCCGAGCAGACTTTGTAGGCAAAAATATACCCACTTCCAAGTCCGAGCTTGTATCGGTAAGCCTTACTGAAACCGACGGCAGCACAAGCGTTGACCTGTTTGAAAATGAGCAATAGCTTGTCTTAATTTAATCTGCGCAAAATGAAATTTATATAAATGAGGGGATGTAGTTATGTCAAAAAGCCAGCATACCATCGGTTATCTACCCGATGAACGACCACCAATATGGAAGCTATTACTCTATGCCATTCAGCAAGTAATAGTAATGTTCCCTGCAACGGTAGCAGTTGCAATTATCACCAACTTCCACATTTCCACCACCATTTTCGCAAGCGGTCTTGCAACCATCTGCTTTATCCTTGTTACAGGCAGAAAAATTCCACTCTACTACGGCTCTAGTTTCTCATATGTCGCTGCTATCGCAGGACTTATGAGCTCAGAGGCGCTTGTAGGCTCAACCCTTGACGAAAAAATCTCAGTGGCTCAGTTTGGTATCATCATGTCCGGTCTTGTGTCCATCGCCGCAGGCTTAATAGTCAAGCGCTTTGGTAGGGATTCCATTGAGAAAATCCTTCCAGCCTCGGTTACAGGTCCAATTGCAATGGTAATAGGACTTACCCTTGCAGCTAACGCAATGGCTGATGCCACCTCAATTGCAATCGACACAGCAGGCACAGTTGCAGTAGCTGAATCTCAAGTAGCTCTTGCGCAAAATATGGCATGGGTAATCTCCCTTGTGACACTCATCTCCACTATACTGTTTTCAGTGTATCTAAAGGGCGTGCTTGGTCAATTGCCCCTACTCTTAGGGCCAGTCCTTGGCTGCATAACCGCCTTTGTAATAGCTCAGACAACAGGCATTGACCTTTTCAAGGTAATGCCAGAGGCAGCAAACAGCGGAATCTTTGCATTCCCTCACTTTACACTTCCCACAGTATCATGGGTAGCAGTTGCGGCGATAATGCCTATTGCAATTGCAACCATACCCGAATCAACAGCGCATATCTACCAGCTTGACATCTACGTCAACGACCTTGCTAAGAAAAAGGACTCAAAGAAGCGCTACAATATTCAGGACAAGCTTGGGCTTAACCTTATCGGTGACGGTATAGGCGATATGGTTTCGGGATTCGTAGGCGGTCCTGCAGGCACTAACTACGGCGAGAATATCAGCGCAATGGCAATCACTAAGGTATTCTCCGTTCCTGTTCTTATTGCGGCGGCAATTATCGCAATGGTAGTCGCTTGCTTTACACCTCTTGTAAACGCAATCTATGCTATTCCTTCCGCTGTAATAGGTGGGCTTGAAATTTACCTCTTTGGTGCAATCGCTGCGCAGGGTATTGCAATTATGATTGAGAAAAAGACCGATATGTTTAGCTCAAAAAATATTGCAATCATCTCTGTAATCATGATAATCGGCGTTGGTGGCCAATATGCATTCGGAGGCAATATTCCTTTCTTTGGAGTTGAAATTCCTTGTGTTGCAGGCGCTGCAATCTTTGGTATAATCATGAACATCATTTTCAATATCGGCAATAAACTCGGTAAGAAAGACAAACTAAATACTGACATCAATACTACTGCAATTGAAATCCCCGAAATGACTGAAGTGTCAGAACCCATAGAATAGAGAAACAAAACCAAACAGCCCTGATGACTATCATCAGGGCTGTCTTTTGTGCTGCTTAATTATCTAGTTTTATTTTACGCCCCTCATTAGAGCATCAACTATATCTGGGTATTCCCACTTTAGCGTCCTGCGGTTGAATATGCCAAACAGCTCACCATCACCGGTAAAGCCGCCGTTATCCCACCAAATGCAGGGGACTCCCTTAGCCTTAGCCGCCTTGACGTAATACTCCGCCCAAGCCACACGGGAGCTTAAGTTATCCGCATTGCTCTTAGTCATTGCCCCAAACTCGCCTATTATAACGGGGATTCCTTTGCTAAGGAAAGTGTTGTCTATCGTTCTAATCAGTGAGTCAATCTCGCCCTTGTTTTTTGTACTCCAAGTGCCTGTGCCGCTTACATTTAGAGCAAAATTGTATGGTGAATAAGAGTGAATTGAAACTATTATCCTGTCGTCATCTGGCACCTTAAAGCCCTTTAGTGCCTTTGGCGCTGAGGACGCTCCATGTGTAGGCACCATCAAGTGCCTTAGCTTGTTTTTGCCTGCTGACTTGCGAATAGTGTCCACAAATGCAGCGTTAAGCTGGTTTATAACATCCGTCGCTTCATCAGTGCCACCTGTCCACTCATGTTCTGTTCCCTTTAGGCGAGGCTCGTTCATGCCCTCAAAAATCAAATGCTCGTCATAGTTCTTAAAGCGCTCGGCAACCTGTGCCCACATTTTTGTAAGCTGTGCTTTTGCTTTATCTAAATTATCATAGGAAGGGAAATGCCATTCCTCATGATGAAAATTGAGTATGATAAACATTTCGTTGTCATATGCATAGTCAACGACCTCCTGCACCCTATCCATCCAAGCCTTTTCTATTGTATAGTTCGGCGCAGCTCCTACATGCTCCCCCCATGAAGTAGGAATGCGTATGGTGTTAAAGCCCGCTTTCTTGATTTCATCAATCATTGCCTTTGTAGTTATTGGGTTGCCCCACGCCTTTTCATAATCCGTTGGGTCTTTGCTGTTTATCCATGAGCCTGTGCTATCAAGGGTATTACCCAAGTTCCAGCCTACATTCATAGCAGCAACAATTTGCGCCGTGGTATACTCGCTTATGTCTGTTCCCTCTGGCGGCTTTGGTACTGTGGTTTGAGGTGTTGTTGTAGTATCCTTTGAAGTTGTCGTGGTGTTTGCAGTTGTCCCATTTGAATCCAAAGTTGTTTCCTCCGAAGATGCGGTAGTTGTAGTAGTATTATCTGTTTCAATAGTAGATTGGCTTTCATCTGTCGATTGGGTTGTTATTGTAGTTGTAGATGAGCTATCCTCACTTTGAGATGTTCCCTCATCTGTTTTACAAGCTGAAAAAATACTTACCGAAAGCATTATCGCAAGAAAAGCGGCAATTGTCCTTTTATGTAGTTTCATGTTTACCTCCTAAACTTATTTAACTATATCATATAATTTTTTGCATAAATAATCAATACATATTTATAAATATAGCTCAAAAAAGCACAATCCACATATTTACTTGTCGATTTCCATAATTTCTGCAATGACTTTATATTACATTTATGTTATTATGAGTACGACGCAAGAAGAAGGAAGTATAAGAAAGATGGAGGTAAACATGCTTAAAAACATTAGAAGAATAATATCAGTCAGTGCAATTACTGTTATGCTTGCCGTTTCAATGGGACTTCAAACAAACGCAGCATCAACACACACCGTTAAAGCAGGAGATAGCCTTTGGAAGATCTCTCGTGCAAATAATTTGACTGTCGATGAGCTTAAACAATACAACTCACTTACTTCAGATACAATATACATCGGTCAAAAGCTCAACCTGTCTCGCACTGCTAACTACACCGTAAAAAGCGGCGACACCCTATGGCTGCTATCAAGAAAATATTCGACTACCGTTAACCAAATCAAGAGCTTGAATAAGCTCAAGAACGATACAATCTATGTTGGACAGCGTCTGTATATACCAAATGCAACACCCACCACGCCAACTGTAAGCAAGCCTACCCCCGTGTATAGCTGGCCATCAGTCACCTATACAGTTAAGGCTGGGGACACTGTTAGCGCAATAGCATCTAGGTTTGGAACTACACAGGCGAATATTATTAAGTACAACTACCTGAAGCCTAATGAATGGTTAAATGAAGGACAGAAAATCGCCATTAGCGGCTATGCTCCAAGGAACTATGCTGTAATGCCCGGTGAAAGCTCATCTCCCTCATCTGTCGGCAAGCGAGTCGATTGGTTTAGGGACGGGCAGTATCTTATCAACCGCAATGACGTTCTTACTATCACCGACGTAAAAACTGGTCAGCGATTTAAGGTTGTTGTTATGGGAGGCGTAAATCACGCTGACGTTGAGCCTGTCACTGCAAGTGATACAGCGGTCATGCGAAAACTCTTCCCAACTTGGACATGGACTCCTCGCCCTGTTGTAATATACCACGATGGCATAAACTTTGCCGCTTCTCTATCAGGGAAACCTCACTCCTTTGACACCGTAAAAGGCAATAACGTTACAGGTCACTTTGACCTCTACCTCTCCGGTAGCACAGGACATGCCTCCGATGTTTCATCAGCTTATGTCAAGCAGCATCAGGACAGCATCATGGTGGCAGCAGGCGTAAAGTAAAG
>CAZLMF010000065.1:0-8644 GCA_964560565.1 uncultured Oscillospiraceae bacterium | reverse complement strand
CTTAGAGCCGTCAAAGGTATCCTCGTCCTCTTCGTACCACTCGTTAATCATGCCGTCTTTGCCAACCTGATAAGGGTCAAGCTTAGTGCGCATCTCTGAAATCTCCTCACGAAGCTCAGCGTCAATATCAAGGTCAGTTGAAGCGACGATAAAGTCAGCAAAAAGTTGCTCGATAAGGCTTTGCTCGTAGGTATTGCCTGTTGTGACAGGGCCATGCTCAGGGGAGTAGGTCGGGCTTGAAACCAAGCGACCTGAAATCTCGTCATGAACCAGCCACTGCTTATAGAACATTACGCTCTCACGCAAAATAGGATAGATATTATCACGCAGATATTCCTTATCGCCTGTAAACTCATAATATTCCCAAATATTTTGGTCAAGCCAAGCGGACGCAGCCGCTGACCAACCCCAATAGAAATCCCAGCCCGGGCAAGTCCAACCAAAGGGAGTAGACTGTGTATGCGCCATCCAGCCATTTTCGGGGTTATCCTTATCGGATACAATTCCTGCGTACTCAGCTGCAGTAATGCGCCCCGGCTCACGCAGCCCGTCAACATACTCCACTAAAGGCAATGCGGTTTCAGCCATATTAGCGACATAAGCAGGCCAGTAGTTCATCTGCAAGTTCACGTTGATATGGTAGTCCGAGCTCCAGGGTGGAGTATTGCTGTTATTCCACACACCCTGCAAGTTAGCAGGCAAGCTGCCCTCCCTAGAGGAGGAAATCAGCAAATAGCGTCCATATTGGAAGTATAGGGTTTCAAGAGCTTTTACATCGCTATCGGATAAGTTGCCATTTACATATCCAGCCAAAAGCTCATTTGTGGGCAGTGTAGCATCTGAAGCGCCCAAGTCAAGCTCAACTCGGCTAAATATCTTGCGGTAGTCGTATATATGCTCCGCTTTAATCTCCTCATATCCAAGCTTTGCAGCAGCTTCAATGCGCTCAGTCACAGGCTCGTGAGGGTCAACGCCATTGCGGTAGGTGGGGTAGTCATTTGCGTAGTCAGTAGCAGCACATATAAGCAGCACAACTTCACTTGCTCCTGAAATTGCAAGCTCCTCACCAACGGCAGCTACAGTTCCCTTGTCCACAATTGCTTTAATCTGCGCCTCATAGCGCATTTGGTTTTCCTCAAGCTCACCGCCATAAGTCAGCGTATCATTATTTATAGTTACAACTGCATCTTTTTGCCTTGAGTTCATGCCAACATTAAAGGTCATACCATCAGTGTTATCGGTAGTTAGCTTAATTGCAATAACGTTGCTGGGATAATTTGCTAAATATTCCCTTGTGTAAGTGAAGCCTCCATGCTTAAAGCTCACTCCTGCAAGTGATTCGGTAATATTTAGATCACGAACATAATCGGTCACTTCTTCAGGGTTAATGCCCTCAAAGTTTAGCTGAATATGCCCCATAAGCTGATATGCGCCGTAGCCGTCGCCACCTGCGCCTGTAAGCTCATCTGCAAGGCTTGCAACCTTTTCCTTATCGTTTGCAGCAAGTGCCGCTCGGATTTGCTCAAGGACGCTATAAGTGCCAACCTGCTTATTGCCGCCGATATAATTAGGTCTCCACTCCGATGGTCCACCTGTCCAAAGGGTTTTCTCGTTTAGTACAAGGGTTTCCTTATCAGCTGTGCCGAAAATTCCAAGCCCCATGTAACCGTTACCAATAGGGAGGGATGCATTTTCCCAACCTTTTTCAGGTGTCGGCTCATCGTACCATAGTTTTAGTACATTTGTTACTTTTGGTAGTTCCACAATTTCCTCCTCTGATGATTCCTTGCCATTATCGCAGCCGACTAGATTAAATCCAATAGCTGTAACAAGTGCCAAGGCAACAATGCGCATTAGTTTTGATTTCATATCCATCCTCCATTTTCGCCGCTATAAACTATTATAACATACAGACAATCGATTTGCACATAGCAATACATCAATTTGTAATCGTTTTTTCTATGCGCAAAAAAACAGTAGATTTTTTAGATATGTTGTTTACAATCCTAAAAATCGTAACACATTAGAATTGCGCTGTCAATTACAAATTGTTAAGAATATGTTTCGGTATTGTTAGAGTAAAAAATAGATTGCTTCATAAAATAATAATCAACTGCATAAAGCGACAATTTATAAGATTTTGCATTGACAAAGGGCATTTCGTTTGGTAAGATTAATTTTAGTGTATTAAAAAAGAAGGAGATGTGAATGTGGAAGTTTTGCTACAAGGAATAATAGCAATCACCTGGCAACAGGTGGTAATGATAGCAATAGGCGGACTACTAATTTATCTTGCAATTAAAAAGGATATGGAGCCCTCACTCCTATTACCTATGGGATTTGGTGCTATTCTAGTCAACCTTCCCTTTTCGGGCGTGCTTAATCAGCCCATAGAGGGAATCGGAGAGGCAAATGGCATTATTGAGTGGCTTTTTGAAATAGGTATTGAAGCTTCAGAGGCACTGCCCCTACTGCTGTTTATCGGCATTGGAGCAATGATTGACTTTGGGCCTGTGCTCTCAAACCCACGCATGCTGTTCTTCGGTGCGGCTGCTCAATTTGGCATATTCTTGACATTTTCAGCGGCGACGCTACTAGGTTTCAATATAGAGGACGCAGCTTCAATCGGTATTATCGGTGCGGCAGACGGACCTACCTCGCTGCTAGTTGCGATTACCCTTGGCAGCAAGTACTTCTCTGCAATTGCAGTTGCGGCATACTCATACATGGCGCTGGTGCCGATTATTCAGCCAATTGCGATAAGAATGTCCACCACCCGCAAGGAAAGACTTATTCAAATGACATACAACCCTAAAAACGTTTCAAAGCTTACCCGTATACTATTCCCGATAATTGTTACCGTTGTCGCAGGGCTTGTTGCCCCAGCGTCTGTATCTCTTGTAGGGTTCTTGATGTTTGGTAACCTCATCAGAGAGTGCGGGAAACTCGAAAGCCTGTCAAAGACAGCACAGCAGGTACTTGCAAATCTTGTTACCCTGCTACTGGGAATTACAATTGCCTTTAAAATGCAGGCGGCAGACTTCCTAACATTCGAAACACTGCTCATCATGGCACTTGGTTTGTTTGCATTTATATTTGATAGTATAAGCGGCGTATTCTTTGTAAAGATTCTAAACCTATTCCTCAAGGATAAGATTAACCCTATGGTTGGCGCAGCAGGTATATCTGCATTCCCAATGTCTGCTCGTGTTGTTCAGAAGATGGGGCTTAAAGAAAACAACCAAAATCACCTGCTTATGCATGCCGTTGGCGCTAACGTTGCAGGTCAAATCGCATCTGTGGTCGCAGGAGGTCTAATCCTTGCACTAGTCCCACAGATGATTAAGTAGGAGGGTAAATAGATGTTTGAAAACTATAATTGGGATACCGCATTTGCGAACTTTATGGACTCCCTTAAAGTAATGGGGCTTGGAATGGGAGGAATTTTCCTTGTTCTCGGAGTCATATTTGTATCAGTGGTAATTATGACCAAGATTACAGAGCTATCTGGCAAAAAGAACATTAAAAATTCGCTTGAAAACGATAAATAGAGAAGCAAACCAATGAACTTGAGCCTTGCTAAAAGGAAGTGAAGTTTTGTCTCCGACTTTAGTGATTATAGTTGTCTTGATGCTTGCAGTTATATTTGTAAACGGATGGACAGATGCCCCAAATGCAATAGCAACAGCGGTGTCTACAAGGGTTATGAGCCCGTCATCAGCAGTAAGAATGGCGGTTGTGTTTAACTTTCTAGGTGCCCTTGTAATGACACTTATCAACTCAAGCGTAGCCTCTACTATCAGCAATATTGTTGATTTTGAAACTGGCTCACTAAGCATAGGCGGCACGAACACTGCACTTGTTGTTCTTGCGGCGGCAATGTTTGCTATTGTAATATGGGCGGTGGCGGCATGGTTTTTTGGGATACCCACAAGTGAAAGCCACGCTCTTATAGCTGGTATAACAGGCGCAGCTATTGCCCTTGGCGGATTTGACGCTATAAACATGGGAGAGTGGAGCAAGGTTTTAATTGGACTTGTTGTGTCCTCGGTTATTGGTTTTGCTTCAGGCTTTGGAGTTACAAAGCTTATAGAAAAGCTTTTTCGCAGGGTTAAGCGTTCGCAAGCAAATAAAATTTTCAAAGGCGGACAGGCGTTTGGTGCGGCGGCAATGGCATTTATGCATGGCGCACAGGACGGTCAAAAGTTCATGGGGACATTCCTACTAGGTATATATTTCTATAACGCTGAGCTTGTTAACATCAACCAAACAGGGGAGTTCCAAATTCCTTTATGGCTCATAGTGCTATGTTCAGCAGTTATGGGACTTGGCACCTCAGTGGGAGGATATAAAATCATTAAAACAGTTGGCATGGATATGGTAAAGCTTGAAAAGTATCAGGGATTTGCAGCGGATATAGCTGCATCATTCTGTCTGCTAGGCGCATCCCTCACGGGCGTACCTGTCAGCACAACTCATACTAAAACTACCGCTATCATGGGCGTTGGAGCATCTAAGAGGCTCTCTGCCGTGAACTGGGGAGTCGCAAAGGACATGGTAGTTGCATGGGTACTTACTTTCCCAGGTTGCGGACTAATAGCATACCTAATATCGCAGCTGTTTTTACGCATATTTTAAGCTGCCTGATTTGTACATAAGATTATATGCTAGTAAACTATAAAGCTATGGAGGCTAACATGAAAACTAAAGAAGTAAACTATTTCGATATGTTTATTGAAGCGGCGAAAATTTGTGAAAAAGCAGCTGCACTTCTTGAGGAAATGCTCATCGGTGATATTGCGAAAATTCCAGAGCGTGTTAGGGTAATCCATGAATTTGAGCATGAAGGTGACGACCTTTACCATAAGCTATATTATCACCTAAATCGCGCATTTATCACCCCTATTGAGCGTGACGATATACTTGAAGTTGCAATGAATATTGAGTGTACACTTGACACTATTGATGAAATTGCAATTATGTTTGATATCATGTTTATTAGAAGCATTCGCCCTGAGGCAAAGGAATTTGTCAAGCTGATTATGAAGAATGCTAAGACTTTAGTTGAGGCTACTAAAGAGTTTGAATGCTTCAAGAAATCAAAGAAGTTATCTCCTCTGTTGGTTGAAATCAACCGCATAGAAGAAGAGGGAGATAAGCTCTACCAAAACACTATTAGGCACCTATTTGCCAATGAAAAGGATGTCCTTGAGGTGGTAAAATGGAAGAGCGTGTTTGACACTATGGAAAATGCTCTTGACGCTTGTGAAAAAACAGCGGAGACAATGGAGAACGTTATCTTAAAAAACACATAAGCACTTGACACAATCATTAATATAATGGTATACTTAAATTGCAAAAGGGAGTAACTGGTGTGGATAATTGCAAACTTTAGTTTGCAACGTCACATTTTGCGTATCAACATCATGGCTTAAAGCCTGGTACGCATGACATTTATTGTTCAGTAAGACTTTTGACGATATTTTCGTCAAAAGTCTTTTTATTATACCTTTATTTAGGTATAATAGTATAATATAAGTTTTCCCTTAGGAAATCACCTTTATTTGAGTATCATATTAAAAACGACATTATGCATAAAAAATTAAGGAGAAATAACATGAAACATGAGGCACTCCATACTGTATCGGTTGATACAGCCTTGTCCACTGTGGAAAGCTCTGCAAAGGGTTTAACGACAGAGCAGGCAAGCGAAAGACTCCGTGAAAATGGTCCTAATAAGCTTGCGGAGGGCAAGAAAAAGACGCTATTTTCTATCTTTCTTGCTCAGTTTTCTGACCTGATGATTTGGGTGCTTATCGGTGCGGCACTTTTATCGGGCATTTTTAGCGGATGGGTTGACGCCGCTATAATCGGAATTGTGGTAATGCTCAATGCTGTACTTGGCACAGTTCAAGAAAGCAAAGCTGAGGCAGCACTTGAAGCGCTGAAGAAAATGGCTGCACCAACCGCCAAAGTAATTAGATCCGGCGATACTCAAAAGATTCCCGCTGAGGAGCTTGTTGTAGGCGACATAGTTGTACTTGAAGCCGGTGACAGCATACCTGCCGACCTGAGGCTGGTAGAGAGCTTTTCTCTAAAGGCGGAGGAATCTTCCCTTACGGGAGAGTCCGTACCCGTTGAAAAGGACGCTTCCAAAATTGCCGCTATTGATGCACCCATAGGTGACCGATTCAATATGGTATACATGGGCACGGCAATTACCTACGGCAGAGGTCTTGGACTTGTTGTCCTAACAGGTATGGATACGCAAATGGGTTCAATTGCCCAGCAGCTCAACTCCACTAAAAAAGAGCTGACTCCTTTACAAAAAAAGCTCAATCAAATTTCGAATATTATGTCCATTGGTGTACTTGGAATAGCGGCTATTATATTCGCAATTGGGTTCTTTAGCGGTCGGGAACCGATTGATATGTTCCTCACAGCTATCTCCCTTGCGGTTGCGGCAATTCCAGAGGGCATGGTCGCAGTTGTAACAATAGTGCTTGCAATGGGAATGCAAAGGCTTGCAGGAAGGGGAGCAATTATACGCAGACTGCCTGCGGTTGAAACCCTAGGTTCAACTCAAGTAATTTGCTCAGATAAAACTGGCACACTTACACAAAACCGCATGACAGTAATGCAAGAAGCCGCAGAGGATTCCAAACTTCTACACGATGCAATGGGCCACTGCAACGACTCAAGGCTTGATGAGCAGGGCAAAGCAATCGGCGACCCAACTGAAACTGCGCTCATTGACTATATCCTTGCAAACAAGGCGTGGACATCAAAGGATATATCCGCAAGACAGCGTGCCGGGGAAATCCCCTTTGACTCGGATAGAAAGCTTTCAACAGTTGCAATAAAGCATCCAAACGGTACGGGGATACGCATCTTTGTAAAGGGCGCACCTGATGTGCTGTTTGACAGGTGCACAATGGATATAGTAGGCGGTCAAAAAATCCCCTTTGACACTCAAAGAGCCGTCATACATGAAAGCGAAAATGAAGAAATGGCAAATAAGGCACTGCGTGTACTTGCCTTTGGATACAAGGACGTTGAAACTGCTGACTTCAACAATGTGGAGCAGATAGAAAGCGAGCTAATATTCTGCGGACTTGTGGGAATGCTTGACCCTGCACGCCCTGAGGCAAAGGATGCAATAGCAGTATGCCGCCAAGCTGGTGTACTGCCTGTTATGATAACAGGCGACCATATGCTTACTGCCTCCGCAATAGCAACTGACCTAGGCATATTATCCGACGGCAGGCGTGTCATAACAGGCACAGAGCTTGAAAAAATGAGTGACGAGGAATTCTCGAACCAAGTTGAGGAAATTGGCGTGTATGCACGAGTTGCTCCTGAGCATAAGTCTCGCATTGTCACTGCATGGCAGCAAAAGGGCAAGGTCGTTGCAATGACAGGCGACGGAGTAAATGATGCACCTGCTCTAAAGACTTCAAACATTGGCGTTGGAATGGGCATTACAGGCACTGACGTTTCCAAGGGTGCATCGGATATGGTGCTTACAGACGACAACTTCGCAACGATAGTCACCTCAATCGGTGAGGGCAGAAGAATCTTCTCAAACATTCACAAAACTGTGCGCTTTCTGCTTTCTTGCAATGTGGGCGAGGTTATAGCAATTCTCGTTGCGACTATTGCCAATTGGAACTTCCTAGCGCCCATTCACATTCTATGGATGAACCTTGTAACGGATACTTTCCCTGCCCTAGCGTTAGGCGTTGAGCCTGCTGAAAAGGACATCATGTTGCAAAAACCCCGTGACAGCAGACTTGCACTGCTTACAGGCAAGGATTGGATGCGTATATTCTTAACAGGACTTGTTCAAGCGATATTATCCCTATCCGCCTACCTAATTGGCGGCAAGGGCATCACAGGAACAACCATGGCATTCCTAACCATCTCCTTTACCCAGCTTTTCGCAGCTATCGGCTTGCAAAGCGAACGCCACAGCCTATTTAAAATGAAGGCTAAGGAGCACCCTGTATTATGGCTTGCATTCTTTGGCTCTGCGTTTCTGCAGGTTATAATAGTGCTTATCCCACCTATAAGAAATGCTTTTGACCTTGTGATGCCAAGCGGTATTCAGTGGCTAATAGTGCTAGGGCTATGTATGATAATGCTAGGCTTTGTGGAAATACAAAAGCTTATCTCACGAAATGCCGCAGCAAAGTCAGACAAGTAAACCCTTAAAACAATAGAACAACAAATCCCCCTGCACATTTAATGTGCAGGGGGATTTTAATGTGGTAGTACCTAATTTAGGTTCTTACTTCTTGCTCTTTGACTTGTTCATGAATATAGCAGCAGCGGAAGTAATTGCGGTCAATACTGCGAATGCAACGGATGTGTTAGCAGCAGTATCAGGAATTTCAGGATCTTCGATATCGATAATCTCGTCATCAGGCTCAACGTCGGTGGTTGGAACCTCAGGGTCTTCAACGTCGGTGGTTGGAACCTCAGGGTCATCAATATCTACATCAATAGGATAGTCTGGATAGTAAATAGGGTCTTGGCTATAGACTAGTCTAATAACATTATCTTCAATTGCTGAAACCATGATGCTCTCATCAGGGTTAGTTAGTGTGTAGCCAAGTATTCCAGTATCAATAGTAGATTCTGC
>CAZLMF010000064.1:0-8831 GCA_964560565.1 uncultured Oscillospiraceae bacterium | reverse complement strand
CGAATGGTTTCGTAGCCAAAGTATCCTACACCTCCACCTGTAAAGGGTGGGAGATTATCGAAACGCTTTACTCTGCCTGAAAATGCAAGCTTGCGGACTGCTGAAAGGCTATCCATTTGAAAATGTGTGCACTCGCCTTGACTATATAGCTTGCAGTTGCCGTTTTTGACATGGAGAATTTTATCGGGGTTTGCGCCTAAAAATGAGTAGCGTGCCCACTTTTCGCCCCCCTCAACGCTTTCCAGCAGGAATGAATGTTTTGAACTTTCCTTTAGCTTTCTCATAATTTGCATGGGGGTTAGAAAGTCCGCTATAAGTTCGAATGAAAGGGGAATCTTGTCATAATCCCCTGCTATCGCTTTTACTTCAGCTAGGCTTGGGTGTAAAGTAGGAAGGCTTTGCATTGTATTTCTCTCCGTTCTATCGTTTTTAGGCAAAACAAAAAATGCGTTCACCCTAATTCAAGGGTAAACGCATTGCGTCTACGGTACCACCTTGCTTGGCGCATAAAGCGCCCACTCATGCAGAATGCTAACACATTCCTCACCCTTAACGGGGGTGCTGCGTCATGGGATACTAAGCAAGGATCTGCTTGCTTTTCGCCATGCCCTCTAGGGTCCATTTGCTGTTTCGTTTGCTGCGCCGCTTTCACCAATGCGGCACTCTCTGTAAGCTCGTAGACAACGTTATCTCCCTATCATGGGTTTAGTATGGTTATTAAATTTGTTTTATTATATAATAGTTTTTCTTATTTGTCAACATCTTTTTTGATGATTCCTTTGATAAGTTCATGTGCGTACACACTGCCGCCCGCACAAAGAATACCTTGTGTTATGCTTGCAAATGCGCCACGGGCTATGCAAGCGGCTGTGTAGTGCTCTAGGGTTGCAAACATATAAATGCCGGCAAGAGCAATTCCGATTAGCCCAACAATCAATGGAATAAAGCGACTGCTTAGCTTGGTTTTCTTTATTATGTCTCCTATGAGCCACAAAACAGGTATTAGTATTAAAAGCTCAGGCTTTGTATACTGTACTAAAATAGCCTCCATTTTTCATTCATCCTCTCTCTTTCAACTTTAATAAACATCTTTTATGATTTCTTCGTATACCTTCATATATATGCGTTTTATCAAGGTTTGTTGCAGTAGGTAATGCAACAAGCTTGCAAAAATCGAAAAACCCTGCTGAGTTTTTACTCAGCAGGGTTATAAAGGGCGGATTTAGTTATAATTTTATGAATTATAACTAAAAAGCTTGAAAAATATTAAAGTTTGTAATTTTTATGCCGATATATACATTTAGTATTGATTAAAGTTAGTCGTTTCAAAAACTTGAGTTACGGTAATTGATTTTGGAAGCTTTAGTGCTTGTGCGGTACCTTCTTGGGCTTTTGCTATGTCCTTTGCATTGCCCTCTATTAGGCATACTGCGTATAGAGCAATACTCGTGTGTATATGAGGCAGGATGAAAAAGGCAGGGACTATAAGAAAACATAAAGGAATGCGTATATAAAGAGAAAACATGAATGTAAAGGCTTTCCCCTTTTCACCTTTCATAATACGCACCGATTGTGCGATTGCTTTGTGAACAGTTAAATTAGGGCTTTTCATCATAATATAAGGTGCAAGGAAGTAGCGCATACAGAACATAGCGACAAATATTGCCATTACAATGCCTATGATAATAATACAGGCAGTAAGTATAAGAAGCTTGCCGCTATTCCCGCTACCCTCCCCCACAAGCTCAAGGGTAATCATCACCATTGCAATGGGAAGCGTAAGTGTAAGTGCTGCAACTGTACGGCGAAAAAGAATAAGAGTCCTAAGCAGGATTGCCTTGAAATACAGCCTTGCTTTGGTGTAAAGGCCAAAAACCTCATATATAGAGTGAGGGTTGCCTGTGCTTATTTCGCAGTACCATAGCTTTACGCCATAGGATAGCGGCGTCACCATTAGTATGGATAGGACAACCCTTCCAATGGTTGAGGCATATACAATGGGGTCTAGGTTTGATATGGTTTGTGTGAAGGGCGAAAGCTTGCCTAACTGCTTCATGATAAGCAAGAATATTACCTCTGATATTATAGGTGTTGCAGTGATTACCCCCAGTATAATGAGCACACAGAAGGAGCGTGTGCGCTGTTTCCTTAACCGTAGGGCAAGATGAGCAGTGCTTCTTATTAGCCTGTTTGCTGACATGTTGCCTCCTAATTGTTAATTTTATGTTAATTAATCTAAACCTTTCAAGCTTTATCATTCAAAAATAGGTCTATAAAAAGTATCTTTGCACTAGATATTGTGGTTATTTTTTTGTCATTCATAATTTTGGCGGCAAATTGTATGAATAGCCAAAAAAACGCTGTGCAATTTATCGACTTTTTCAGACCTCAAAAGCTTTACAAAGGGTTATCTAGTGGGTTATAATTTACTTTGCGTAGAACTGTTTAGGAGTGTGAATAATGAATGCTGACTTTCCCCGCATAATCACGCTGTTGCGAAAAGAGCGTGGAATAAGCCAAAAATTTGCCGCTGGTGAGCTTGAAATCTCGCAAGCGCTTTTATCGCACTACGAAAAAGGTATACGTGAATGTGGCCTTGATTTTTTAGTAAGGGCTGCAAATTATTATGGCGTTTCTTGTGACTATTTGCTGGGACGATCACCTGAGCCTGCCGGCGTAACTCTCACAGTTGACGATTTGCCTGAAAACGAACCTTATTCTAAGGAGCGCATCGGGCCCGATGCGATAATCCCCACTCTTAATAAAAAGCTTATTGCAAATTCCCTACATATACTTTTTTCACTTTTGCAAAAGAGTAAGAATAAGAGCCTTGTAAAAGAAGCGTCCTCGTTTTTAATGCTTGCAGTTTATAGGATGTTCCGCATTGTGTATTCCGCAAACTCTAAAAATGACAAACATTTCTTTACCGTTTCTCAGGTTATTGCCAATCAGTCCGCTGATGCCGCAATGACTGTTGCCGAAGCAAAGGCAATTGCCGCTGTTAGCACTGAAGCGGTTGAAGGTGTAGATAACCGCACTGATCGTGATGCGCTTTATATTACAACCTCAGCGCTTTCTGCGGAGTATCCTCAGCATTCCTCCTCTATTTTGAACCTAATTCAAAATAGCGAGGTGCGTATTCAGCTTATAAACCGAGCTGAAAAATAAGGCTTTCAAAGGCTGTGAATTTTCCGATATTTTATTATGCCACCTAAATTGATTATTACACCAAAATATGCGTAAAAAATGCCCTCTGTTTTACAACAGAGGGCATAATATTTTGAATTAGTTGGTTTCTGCGGCTACTTCTTCGACTTCGCGTGATTTGCGCTTTAGCAAAGCTTTGAGTGCGGATAGAACATCCTTGCTGTTTATCGCAACAAGCACTATCATCGCCGCTGATAAGTATAGGTAGTAAAGTTTTGGCTCGGTAAAGATAAAGTATGCCATTATATATAGTAAGGTGGTGTTCCCGCCGATTCGTAACCAGTTGGTTTTCATCCCCACTATGGCTCTCGCATCAAAGGTGCGGATAACAAAGGCAACTAGATAGCTAGTGCAGGTGGCAATAGCGGCGCCATGTATGCCAAGCTTTGGAATTAGAAGAAGGTTTAAAAGTATATTTATCACTCCGGGGATTATTGTTGTAACAAGTCCCCTGCCCGTGCGCTTTGTAGCGACGTAAATGCTGCCAAAGAAGGTCACAAAGCAGCTGAATACCACAGAGAGAACTAAAAAAGGCGTGTATTTGTAGCTTATGGGAAATCCACCTCCCATAAGCATTGAAATTGGCTTAATAAAGAGGAAAATACCTCCTGCTACGACGTACACAAGGGATTGAAAGGTATTGAAAACATTGGTATAGAAACGGGCAATCGCCTTATCGTTGTGCTCAGTGACAGCGGACATTTGCCATGCCTGCGAAAATATCGCCGAGATAAGGGTGATTATTGTGGGAATTTTATATGCCGCGCTATAAATTCCGTTGTGGGAAAGGCTTAACATATGGGTAACCATGTAGCGGTCGGAAAAGCTAGTAACCCACCATAGTATTGTTGTAGGCAGCATAGGCAGGGAATAGCGTAACATTGCACTGCGCACTTCTTTGTTTATATCCTTCAAGCGAATATACTTCTTTATATTTGCAACTGCATATAGAAACATTACTGACAGCGCATCAGCAAGCACGATTGATAGTACGTAGCCAACAGTACCCCACTTGAATATTACCAAGAAGATAATGTTGAAAAATATCATCATAAAAGTAGTGAGCAATCCGTTCATCGCATAAAGCTTTACATATCCCATCCCACGGACAAATTGCTCAAAAATAAGTTTGATTGTTGCAATGAACACATATATGTAAAGCAGTATAAGGTAGTCCGAAAGTGCCCCTATTAAGCGCAGTAGTGGGAATGCAACACCAACGCAAAAAAGCCCGATAAGTGCGATTTGAATGCTAACCGACATGACATCGGTGCGCCTATATCCCTTATCGAGTGTGAAACGGACTGTGCCTTCAAAAATGCTTAACCCTGCTATTGGAATTAAAAGGTTTGCTGCTTGGATAATCAGGTCAACTGAGCCAAATTCTTCAAGGGAAAGTACCCTGGTATAAAAAAACAGCAATAAAAACACCATCAGCTTAGAGCCGAAGGAGCCAAGTCCGAATATTAAGGTGTTAGAAAAAAGTGTCCTATACTTATCCATCAATATCTCCGTGTATAACTATTTTATCGCATTTTCACATAAGGACATTATAGCACATATTAATGTAAAAGAAAACATTTAATCATCTTTCTTTTTTTGGGTTAATGTGATATAATAAGTATACAAGCTGACAAACCAAATGAAGCTATGGAGGTTATTATGAAGACTATATCTAGGATTTTTATTGCACTTTCTCTCGTTGCTTTTCTCGCTGTCGCTATAAACACTGCCATTGACTTCATTTACCGACACAGCAAGCGGTATTTTGTAGCGGATTAGCCGTCATTTTTTTGCTTGCTGATTCTAAGCTCTCTAAAAAAATCGGACAGGATTTCTGAGCAGTCCTGCGCCAATAATCCTGCTGTGACTTCCGGTTTATGGTTGTAGGGCAGGGAGAATAAATCCACCACCGAGCCGCATGAGCCTGCTTTCGGGTCAGGTGCGCCGTATACCACCCTTGATATTCGCGAGTTGATTATAGCGCCGCAGCACATAGAGCAAGGCTCTAAAGTGACATATATAGTACAGCCGATTAGCCTCCAAGCGCCTAGCGTTTTGGAGGCTTCATTTATTGCAATTATTTCAGCATGGGTGAGGGGGTTGCGGCTTTCCTCACGCAGGTTGTAGCCCTCGCCGATGATTTCACCCGTGGGGCTTACCACCACTGCACCAACAGGGACTTCGCCGATACTTGCCGCCTTTGCGGCAAGGGTGAGTGCGTGGCGCATATATTCAGTATCTTGCATAGTACCTCCAACAATATGGTCATAACCTAAAAAGATAAACAGGCGGCAGACTTAGTCTGCGCCTGTTTTATTATATCAAATATATGGACTCTGAGCAAGGGGCGGTTATGAAGCTCTGTCTATTTGCCTACTCGATTCCTATCCAGTCGTAATTGAATATATCATCGTAGACGTCCTTAGGAATGGTGTAAATCACAGCTTCATTGTCACCCTCGGTAAGCCAAAGGGTGTTGCCTGCGTTGAACCAGTAGTCGACCGTTTTATCTTGATATTCAAGCACAAAGCCTTTTCCGCCGCCGTCAGGCAGTTCGTCGGGTTGCTTTCCTATGTCGGTGTAGGTAAGAGCGCTTAACTTGCCGATGAAAGTGGTGATGTCTGCTTTAAGGTTAAACTGAGAACCCGTAGCGTTGTAAATGTATATGCTTTCGGGCTGCTTGGAGAGCCAGTCTTGGGGGATTTGCCCTATTTCAACCTCTTTTGAATTAACAATTGCAGTAAAGAGCTTTTCAAGCTCATTGTAGGCATTGTCACTTATTCTGTAATAGGTGTTGAGGTTTTCGCCTTGTACAATACTCTCGTCCTTATTGGTAGTTCCCACAAGCTCAGCATTCTTGTCTGTAATTGTAATTTGAATATGCTCGGCATTCGGGATGCTGTATTCAATTGTTTGGTCAGGGTAATCCAGACTAAGCTTATAACCATTTTGAGGGTGGATTTTACCTTCCTCAAAACCCACAAACTCGGTCTTTTTGAGCTTTTCAATTATTTTAGTTAAGTCGTTATCGGGAATATCATCTGAATATTTAACATTATCATACCAAAAATCAGTTCCAATAAGCTCATCATCAAGCCAGTCTTGGCGAAGCTGCGCGTATTGCTCACCAGAAGAAATTTGAGAGGTGGTATCAGGTACTTTTTCGTCTGTGCACGCTGACAACATTGCAGTTACAGTTAAAGTTATAACTATAATCACAAACGCAAAAGATATTGCACTTTTTTTCATATTGTCCTCCATTTCGTCAAAAAATCATTTGTCATCGACACAGATAATATAAAATATCACATATCTTAACATTAAAATAACACAAATTGGCTAACATGTCAAGTCACTTGTTCGTTTTGTATGCTCGTATAAAACAAAAAGCTGTCAAACTAAATTGACAGCTTACTATATTCTCACGCCATTGTTTCAAGCATTTCTTTGGTTACTTCGTATCTGCATGAGTTGCCTGCAATGTAGCTTTTGTATTCTTCAAGCATATACTGGGACATTCGGTGCATCTCATCCCCTAAGCTTCCTGCGATATGCGGGGTTAAAACGCAGTTGGGAAGCTCGAAAAATGGGCTGTCCTCGACTGGAGGCTCCGGCTCAGTCACATCCAAAACTGCGGTGAGGTCTGCTCTTGCTTTTAGAGCGGCGATAAGCTCACTTTCTACTACCTGCGCACCACGGCCTGTGTTGATAAAAGTTGCATACGGGGGCATACGCTCAAAAAGCTTGCCATTTAGCATTTCCTTTGTGGCATCATTGTTGGCAAGGTGGTTTGATACCACTTGACAGCTGCTGAAAAGCTCCTCCAAGCTGCATTTTGTTACACCTAGCGCAAATGCGGTATCCTTGGATAAAAACGGGTCAAATACTGCAACCTCTAGATGATATTCTTTAAGCATTTTTATAACGAGTTTACCGATTGTGCCTGCGCCAATTATGCCGATTTTTTTGCCGTAGTTGCCGACTATATTGCTTGCAAGCTCCCTTGCTTGACTGACATTTCCGCTGCTCATAAGGCGTGATAATGTGTAAAACATCTTGTTTGCAAGGATGATTTGTGACACTGTGTATTCTGCGACAGGGACGGCGTTCGCCTCCCATGCGCTGAAAACTCTTACGCCGCATTCAAGGAACGGGCGTGCAAACCACTGAACTGAGCCTGCGGCGTAGAAAACGCACTCTAGGCTTGGGAAAATGACTTTTATTTCATCGGACGTAAAGCTTGGTATACCCCAAGTTGAGAAAATGTAGCGGACATCTTTGAAGGAACTTGAACTTTGCCTTATGTCATTTTCATCGTAGATAACCGAATCAGTGCCTGCAATTTGCTCAAGCTCGCAGATTGTGCTGTCTGCGTACACTGTGTGGATATTGTGCTTTGCATTAGTTAGGAAAATTGTTCTCATTTTGGTTTTGCTCCTCCTATAATATTCATAAGCGCCGTTGCTTCCTCTTGCAAGCTTTCAGGTTTGCCATCAGGCATAAATTCGAGAAGTAGCTTGTGGTCGCCCGAAAATGCTGTGAGGTATTTTTGCCATGTCTGCTGCGCTAATTTTAGGGGATATTTGCTCTCGCCCTGCCAGTTGAAAACGTGAATGTTTGTGACATAGGGAGCGATTAGGGTTGCGTATTCCATGTTTTCTTCGAACAATTTATCCTGATTTGGCTGCCAATACATCCTAAAACTTGGGGAATCTACAGCTTCCATAAGCTCAAATGCGGCATTTTTATCGTCTGTGAAAGTGTATTGGTGGCACTCCATGCAAAGGATTGCGCCATTTTGCATGGCAATTTGTGCCGCTGATTTACAATTGGCGAAAAGTTCCGTCTTTTCATCTTGCGTGTAATCGGCAGAGCCTTTAGTGCCGCACCAAACACGGATAATGCCCGTGCCAAGCACCTTTGCGGCGGATATGTAGTTGGGTAGAATATCAAGTGGGGTATCACCTAAGCGGAAATACGAGCCGTAGGAGCAGCACTTAATGCCGTTTTCGGCTTGCATTTGAGCTGTTTTCGCAAGGTTGTCCTTGTCATTTGGCGGGCAGTGAATATCGCTGCCCCATTCGATATTTTTAAGCCCCGTTTGCTTCATTAGTGAGATTATATCCTTTGGCGATAGCTCTCTGAAAGAAACGGAGGTTAGTCCTGCTTTAATCATATTTTCACCTCAGTAGTATTATATCACATTTTTTGCTCTTGTGCTGAACATGCAATAGCCGTGCATTCGTCCCTACAGGCGGCGTTTTCGGCAGCAGTTAATAGGAGCGTCCCGCTACAGAGGTGAGGGCGAAGGGGTATGAAACGTATATAGTAAACTAGAGAAATGGAGCAGCTCTATGCTGCTCCCCTTTTTGATAGGATGAAAATCCTCCACACTTCTCAGCTAAGTTGGAGGAGCGTCGAGGGTTTATCGCTTAAAACGATTTAAAATAGCTCTTTTTATTACCGACTTTTATGTTTGTTTTGAGTTTTTTCGTTTGCATTGTTCTTTGTAAAGCATTAAAAAGCCCTTTAGCCAAGCTATCTAAGCTTGGCTAAAGGGCTTTTTTGGCAGGGGCAGAAGGAATCGAACCCTCGGCACGTGGTTTTGGAGACCACTGCTC
>CAZLMF010000063.1:0-8897 GCA_964560565.1 uncultured Oscillospiraceae bacterium | reverse complement strand
CGCTATAATCCGCTATACATTCTATACTGACAAGCTCATTGCGTTTGAGAATCTCCATTACTTGCTCGTGTTGATTTGCTCCCACCTCATAAGCCAATATGCCGCCTGTCTTTAACCTTTTTGCCCAAAGGGGAGTAAGTCCACGATAGAAGGAAAACCCGTCCTCTCCCCCAAATAGCGCCTGTGAGGGTTCGTTTTTTATCTCTGTCATCAGGTTTTGCATGTCATCACTTGTAAGATACGGTGGATTTGATATAACCGCATCAAGCATGGGAAATTGCTCCACCGTTTGCGGTTTTAATGCGTCACCGCTAATTACTTGAATTTCGACATCGTTTAGTGCCATGTTCCGATTTATATATCCTATTGCAGTCTTTGAAAGCTCGAGCGCATATACCTTCGATTTAGGTAGGTGCTTTGCAAGCGTCACCGCAATGCAGCCACTGCCGCTACATACATCCGCTATCACAGGGGAAATTACGCTCTTAAGTTTTGTAATTGCAAACTCCACCAAGATTTCAGTATCCGCTCTTGGTATCAGCACACCCTCCCCTACCTCAAAGGGCAAGGAGTAAAATTCCCACTCCCCAAGGAGATATTGAAGCGGATAGCCTTCTAAGCGGCGCTTTGCAAGGCTTTGTGCATTGCTTGTATTGCTGTCATTTACTTCGGTGTCACCTAAAGTTGTTATCTGTGTGCGGTCATATCCGCAAGTATGCTTGATAATACACGCCGCTTCAAACGCAGGTGCATCCAGGGCATTAAGTATTTGCTGTAGATTTAAGTAAAGCTGACTTATTGTCATTCGCCCCACTCGTCCTCACTTTTATCTTTAGGAATTACCGCTGTAAGTGCTGCAATTGCGACCTCTATTTGGCTGTCATCAGGCTCACGGGTGGTAAGCCTTTGAAGTGCCATTCCAGGTGCGGATATAATGCGTGTCGCAATGTTATCATACTTCCCTGCAATGCGGATTATTTCGTATGCAATGCCTATTACAATGGGGAGTGTCGCAATCCTAAGTCCCATGCGTATGAGGAAGTTCTCCCAAGTCACCACAGAAAATACAAGTATCCCTACCACTAGCACAATAAGAATAAAGCTTGTGCCGCAGCGGGGATGAAAGCGCGAATTCTTGCGTACATTTTCAACGTTAAGCTCTTCTCCCGCTTCATAGCATGCAATGGTTTTATGCTCAGCACCATGATATTCATAAGTGCGGGCAATGTCCTTCATAAGCCCTACAAGCCAGAGATAAGCAATAAACAGCACAATTTTAATTAAACCTTCAATAAGGCTCTTGAAAGGGCCAATGTTAGCTATCTTGCCTATCCATGAGGCAATTAAAGTCGGGAACGCAACGAAAAGTCCAACAGCTATAAGTAGCCCAAAAATAACCGCAATGACCATCAGCACACCAAAAAGCTTATCGCCTAAAAGATTAGTCAGCTTTTCCTCAAATGGCGTCATTTCTTCTTCATCGTCGGCAAGTGATGATTTCTCAGCTGACTTTGACAGGCATTTGTAACCCTCCACTAGGGATGTGACCATGTTAACAGAGCCTCTAATAAACGGAACCTTGCGGTACCATGGTGCATTTTTGCCGTTTTTTATCGGCCACTTTTCAATGTCAATCTCGCCGTTTGGCATCCTTACTGCCATTGATGCGCTGTCTATTCCACGCATCATTATGCCCTCAATTAGTGCTTGTCCACCAATTTTGGACTTATGGCAAGCCTTACTGCCGTCCTTATTGCTCGTCATAGGCTTTTATTCCTCCATTTCTGATTTGCGGTCCTGCTCCTGTGGAGCGACCTCTTGCTGCGGTGTAGATATAGCTTCAACCGCAGGCTTTGCAGTTTCTGCCCTTTGCTCGGCCGGTATGGTAATGGTGATGGTTGTCCCCTCACCCTCAATGCTGTCGACAAAAATTTTACCACTGTGCATTGTAATTATTTCTTCAGCAACTGCAAGCCCAATGCCTGAGCCACGCTGTGAGTAGTTAGCTTTGAAAAACTTTGTTTTTATCTTAGGTAGGTCGGTTGCAGGAATGCCACAACCTGTATCGGCAATGACTATAACAATCTCATCGTTTTGCGCATAGGCATCAATTGTTATTGTGCCACCCTTATCAGTATATTTAATAGCATTATCAATAATATTGATAAACACCTGTCTAATCCTGTTCTTATCGCCAAATACAACGGGTAAAATTGCAGGCTCGTTATAGATAAGCTCGATTTCTTCCCTTCTTGTCCTGTCTCTGTATATAAGTACCGCTTCGCCAAGCTCAGCAAGTATGTCAATATGCTCCTTATTAAGTACAAAGCGACCGTTTTGAATACGGGAGAAGTCAAGGAGTTCATCTACCATGCCAGCCAAGCGTTCTGACTCATTCGTGATGACTCGCATTCCCTTTTGTACCGTTTCAGGATCGTCAATTCCGTTTAAGGTTTCCGCCCAGCCTTTAATGGCTGTAAGAGGAGTTCGAAGCTCATGAGAAACGGATGAAATGAAATCATTCTTCACCTGATCTGTCGCTGAAAGCTCGTCTGCCATGTGGTTAATTATATCACAAAGCTCGCCTATTTCATCATTTGAGCGTTTTTGTATGCGTACAGAAAAGTCACCCACCGCAAGTCTTCGAGCTGTTGCGCCGATTTGCCTAACAGGAATAACGATGGATTTTACAAAGTAAAGCCCGGAAAATATCATAACACCTAAAACGCAGGTGCATATAACAAAAATGGATGAGCAGATTAATCCTATCTGCCTGTCAACTTCATCAAGGGAAACCACAAGGCGCATTGCCTCGTAACCACTTTTATTCTGCGGCACAAGAACCGACATTGCCATGACTTGTTCTCCGCCACGGATTTCGCCCACATAAAGCCCTGTTTGATTGCTTGAGGTGCGTGCAGTTAGGAAATCGGTTGGTACTTCATCACCTATTGGGGTAAATCCGCTTGAGGTCATGACTACCCTGCCTTGCGAGTTTATCGCCATAAGCTCCATCATTTCCTTGTCCTCAAAGCTTTCGACCATGCCCCTAACCTCAGCGGCAAAGTTTGCAGAAGTGCTCTCAGAATAGCGGAGTAAAACACTTGAAATCATGTTAATGCGTGAGTTAAGCTGTTGAGTAACGGAGCTATAGTAGTAATTTTTTATACCATAAGAAAGCCCCACAGCAATAGCAAGCAGTAGAATAAATATTATTCCTACGCTGTAAATTAACCAGCGCTGTGTAATGCTACGCTTTGCCACGTCCTATCTCCTTATTCTTCAACATTCCACTTATATCCATAGCCCCAAATAGTAAGTATATATTGGGGGTTTGATGGCTCATCCTCAATCTTCATTCGCAGTCTGCGGATGTTTACGTCAACAATTTTATCATCACCAAAATAGCCGTCGCCCCAAATATGATTTAGGATACTTGTGCGGTCAAGAGCAGTTTTTTGGTTTCTGAGGAAGTACTCCATAATTTGATATTCAACCTGTGTAAGGTCGACTATCTCACCATTTTTGGTGATAATACGGCTTTTATAGTTAAGAACAAAGGGACCTGATTCTATATCCGGCATTTCCTCTGTTTTTGTGCCCGGTGTGCTTATGCGTCGATAAATCGCATCTACTCTCGCCACAAGCTCCGAAGTGCTAAAGGGCTTTGTTACATAGTCGTCTGCCCCTATCATAAGCCCTGATATTTTATCCATCTCCTGTGACTTTGCGGAAAGCATTATTATACCGATATTGCTGCTCATTTCACGCAGCTTTTTGCAAACGGTGAACCCATCAATACCCGGCATCATAATGTCAAGCAAAGCAATATCAAAATCCCTCTCTTTTTCAAAAACCTCCAACGCACGCTCACCGCTGTCAACATCGACAACTGTATAGCCCGCTCGTTTAAGGTTGATTACCACAAAATCGCGGATAACCTCTTCATCTTCGCATACTAGAATCTTCTTCACGAATTATCCTCCTTGCTGTCTTTATTGTGTAATTTCAATATAAAAGCATAAAGTTGAATGTCACTTCGCTCATGGTTAGAATAAGCGGTTCACTGTCGTTTTTGGTTAACTTTACCCAGTAGTCGCGTCCAGTAACTATCTGTTTATAACCACGCTTTCGCAGCTCTTCTGAGTTTTCTTTTTCCTTATCCCCAGTACGAATTCGCATAAGCTCTACCATTTTGTCGTTGATTTCGCCCTCGTATTTATAGAAAATCAGCTCGCCTGCATCACTGTCAAGCTTTACTGTAACAGTACCCTGCCACCTTTGGGGGAACATAAATACATATCCCTTGCTGGTATTGTAATAGCTGTGATACTTGCGTACCAAATCATTTTCTTCATAGGTATACCAATTTGTAGCTGTGATTTGCTCGTTCTTCGTGTAGGTTTCATATCCTGGGAAGGGGCTTGTTATAGGAATTTCAATCACGCCATCGTGGTCAATATCCATTGACGCCATACCTGCCGGACGCAAGGTTTTCTCGGATAGATTTTGCTCCTGTCCGTATAAAAGATTGCGAAGTTTGCTGTATTTATACACTAATATTTCCGTTGCAATTTGGTTGGCACCTCTGTTGCTATCGACGTAAATAGCGGTATTATCCCCAAGATTCCCCTTGAGTAGCGCCGTGTAATCCAATGCACTTGCGTCCATAGCGGACTCCTCTGCGATAAAAGCGCCTTCTCTTGACTGCCTTAGCAGTTTTGCCCTTGCCGTTTCGCTCGCTGCATTGTTTTGTATCAGTAACAGCTCATTGCCGTCAACGGAGTCGATATTAACGACATCCATCGCTGAATAGCTATCGGTATGAACTTCCGTCATTATACCGTTGTTATAGGAATATATTTTAAGAGCACGCTCAGCTTGACTAAGGATTGTAAAGCCCACTATGACGCTTATATCCGATGAAGTGCCAAGCTTCGAGAAAACGACTCTATCGACATCAGTGCCTAGCCCTGCAAGGTCATATACGGACTCCCAGCCATTTTCGCCCTTGTCAAGTACGTTTATACGAAGTGCTGAATCATCTGCGGTAAGTGCCGACATCTCGTAGAAAACAAGAGCTTCCTCAGTAGGCTCATCATCTATGTTGACAAGCACAAATGCCGAACGATAATCGCCTGTCCTAGGATACTTTAGCGTAATGTTCTTGCCCGTTGCTTTAATTAGTGCCGTATATATTTGCTCCTGTTCATCTGTAAGCTTTGGGGGGTGCATTAAACCCTCTATACCTAGATTATATGAGCAAGACGTGAAAAATAGCATACAAGCAAGTAACATAAGGATTGCTTTAAGCTTCATAACAGCCTCCCTCATACAAAATTGGTTAGATACATTTGTATCTAACCAATTATATCACATATTCACTTTATTTGAAAGACATAAATGCACATTTTTTTAGTCCTTGCCCTCATCTGAGCTGCCCTCTTGTGCTTGTAAAATCACGGGTTTGTTTTTAGCAAGCAAAAGAGCTGAAACCGATGCTGCCAGCACCGCAAAAATCAACTCGGTTATATTGGGCGTTCCCATTGCTTGACGCATTTCAACAGTGCCCACAATCAGAAGTATATACCTTGGTAATGTTGAAACTGCACACATAAGGGAACAAACTATTCCCGAAATGGCAAGCATTGGTCGTGTGTTGTTTTTCTCAATCCCTGCAAAAAAGCGTGCAAGGTAAATCAAGAATAACAATGTGCTAAGTGAGCTTAGCATTTTTAGCAAGTTCTCAGATATGTTTGTAATCTGGATAAAGCTCATAAATAGCATTGTTGAGCGGAAGGTGTACCATATCACAGGTATGAGTAGGGAGTAACCCATCGACCTTGTAATAGCACTCTCTCTAGTCCTTGCAACAGCAATTTTAAGGAATACCAGCGCCGAGCATAGCATCAGTAGAAACTCAATTACAAAGGCTGCATTAACTCCACCGCTAACGCTTAAGCTCCTATATTCAATTACTCCGTTTAAAACACTTGCAAATACAAGTGTCATTGCAGCAATTGAAAACACAGGGGAAAGAGATGTAGATAAATTATCTAAGTCGGCTAAAAAGGGAGATTCCAACTTGCTGCCTGCAACACTCACGTTTTTTGAGCTGCCTGCAACTATAATAAAGCTGATGACTGCTATTCCGCTAATCAATATAATTTTTAATGCATAGGGCAGAATCCCGTCTTGAATGTAAAATCCAGTTTGGTAGTCAACTACTGCGCCCAATTGCAAAACTCTCGCAACAATAGCAGCAACCAACACAAACCAGTATACATACATCGCATATCTGCGGTCTAGCCTCATAGTAAAACTTCCTTTTCTTTTTCGTCAGTTATTTATCTTTTAGCAATTGAAACATACTCACGTGACTTTGTAATAGCCTTATATGCAGGTCGGATAATACGCTTGCCCGTCATGATTTCCTCCATGCGGTGTGCGCACCAGCCCGGCATTCTAGCCACCGCAAACAGCGGAGTATATAGGTCGGATGGAATGTTAAGCATTTTGTAAACTAAACCTGAATACATATCAACGTTAGCACAAATTTGCTTACTGTCGCCTCTGTGTGCTGCAAACACCTCAGGTGTTAGTCTTTCAACAGCGTCAAGCAGCTTAAATTCAGCTTCGTACCCGGTACCCTTTGCAGCTTCAATTGCATGCTTTTTGAGTATTACTGTGCGTGGGTCCGAAAGAGTGTATACAGCGTGCCCCATGCCATAAATCAAGCCTGAGCGGTCACCTGCCTCGCCCTTTATAAGCTTGTTCAGAAAATCCGCAACCTCGCCGTCATCGCCCCAGTTGCTAACGCCTTCCTTTATGTAGTCGAGCATCTCCATAACCTTTATATTGGCGCCACCATGACGAGGGCCCTTTAGGGAGCCTATTGCCGCTGAATAAGCGGAATATGCATCGGTGCCGGATGATGTTAGGGTTCTGCAAGCAAATGTTGAGTTGTTGCCTCCTCCATGCTCAGCATGAAGAACAAGGCACATATCAAGAAGCTTCGCTTCTTCCTCCGTGTACTGCCTGTCATCACGTAGGGTTGACAAAATGCTTTGTGCAAGGCTCTCGCCCGAGTTAATCGGGTGGATTACCATGCTCATATTATCGTAAATGCGGCGCTTGACCTGATAAGCATTGACCATAATGGAAGGCAGACAGGAAATAACCTGAATTGCTCTGCGCATTTCACTTTCAAGCGAGTTATTTTCAGGGTTTTTGTCCGTGCTGTATAACGCAAGCAGAGATGCCGCCATCTTGTTCATGATGTTTGGTGAGGGCAGCTTTAATAGCACGTCCTCAGTGAAGTTGTCCGGCAGGCAACGGCACGCATCCATAAGCTCGTTAAAATCCTCAAGCTCCTCCGCATTTGGCAGCGCGCCAAAAAGCAGCAGATAAGCGGTTTCCTCGAAGCCGTATCTATTATCTCCGATCTTGCCTTCAACAATGTCCTGTATGTGATAACCGCGGTAGATAAGCTCACCGGGTATGGGCTGAACCTCACTTTCGTTAATAACATAGCCGTGTACACAGCAGATGTTTGTTATTCCTGCCATTACACCGCTGCCATCAGCATTTCTCAGCCCACGCTTTACGTCATATTTTGTGTACAAGCTTTGGTCGAAAAGGTTATTTTTCTCGAACTCTTTACATAGATTAGTAAATGTATGAGCTTTCTCTTCGCCAAGCCTCTGAAGTATATCCGCTTTTTCCAATTTGCCCACTCCCTTCAATGTGAATATAATTATATATTATAGAAAATATAATGTCAAGATGATTGTTTGGTTTAATGAATTATTTATATATATTTGTTGCATTTTCCCTCCTGTATGAAATCGAATTTGCTATTTTAAGCGCACTTAAAAGAGAAAGGTTGTTACGAAAATGAAAAAATACTTTGCGGTTGTTGCAATTTTTGGTTTGCTGATGCTTGCAATTCCCTCAGTTTCTCTATTGGGTAAAGGGAGCACTCATGAGAAAAAGCCGGACGAAACTTCAATTGTGTTTAACGTCCTCGATGAGGAAACAGGAGAAATAATCACTTACTCGCAGCGTGATTATGTCATAGGCGCAGTTCTTGCGGAAATACCAGTAAGTTATCACAATGAGGCAATCAAGGCTCAGGCAGTCGCTGCAAATACCTATGCGATAAAGCTAAAACTAAATGAGTATCTCTCGCCAACCAAAGAGCTAAAGGGGGCGGATTTTTCAAACAACCCCGAAAAGTATCAAGCGTTCTTTACAGCCGAGGATGCAAAGGAATTTTACGGTGAAAACTATGATTCCAACCAAAAGAAAGTTGCAGCCCTTGTGGATGAGGTTGTAAATAAGGTGCTTGTTTATGACAGTATACCAATAAATGCTGCTTTCCATGCCATATCAGGCGGGATTACTGAAAGTGCATCTGTGGTTTGGGGTTCGGAAATATCATACCTTACGCCAACTGTCAGCGCAGGAGATTTAACTTCCCCCGATTTTTTAGCGCAAGTGAGCTTCACCAGTGAGGAAATGCAGACTCTTTTAATTGACAACTTCCCCGATCTTGTGCTGCCCGATAGCCCTGCAAACTGGTTCAAAATAAGTGACCGCTCATATTCAGGCTCTGTAACCCAAATTGCTGTCGGTGATAAGACGTTGACCGGTTCTCAGTTGCGCTCTAAACTAGGGCTTCGTTCAGCAAATTTTGAAGTTACCTTTGCAGAAAATACCTTTGTGTTCACTACAAAGGGTTATGGTCATGGAGTGGGGCTTAGCCAATACGGCGCAAATACCTTAGCACAGGATAAAATGTCATACGACCAAATCTTGTTGCACTATTATTCCGGAGCAACTCTCGTTGATATTTCCAATCTAAGCTTACCGATAACTAAGCAGTAGATTTTCAA
>CAZLMF010000062.1:0-8941 GCA_964560565.1 uncultured Oscillospiraceae bacterium | reverse complement strand
GCCCATTTGCAAATATAGCGCATGGGTGCAATTCCCTTCGTGCTACTAAGCTTGCGCTAAAGCTTGGGGATTATGCAATAACCGAGGCAGGCTTTGGTTCTGACCTTGGGGCGGAGAAGTTCTTTGATATAAAGTGCCGCATAGGTGACCTCAAGCCTAACTGCGTTGTACTGGTTGCAACTGTGCGTGCGCTAAAATATAACGGCGGCATTGCAAAGGAAAACCTCAAGGAAGAAAACCTTGAAGCCCTTGCTAAAGGCATAGTAAACCTTGACGCTCATGTTGAAAACATGAAAAAGTACGGAGTGCCTGTTGTTGTGGCGATTAACCGCTTTGAGAGCGATACACAGCAGGAGCTTGATATGGTGGCGAAGCGCTGTGAGCAACTTGGGGCAAGCTTTGCGCTGTCGGAAGTATTCGCAAAGGGCGGAGATGGCGGAATTGAGCTTGCGAAATGTGTGGTCGAGGCTTGCGAAAAGCAAAGCGCTTTTGCGCCTTTGTACAGCACAGAGTATTCCATTAAGGATAAGGTGGAGGAAATTGTTACACGCATATATGGCGGACAAAGCGTAAACTATACACCTCAAGCACTGCAAGCTATTGCGGATATTGAAAAGCTTGGATTTTCAAAGCTGCCTGTGTGTATTGCAAAGACGCAATACTCCCTATCAGACGACCCGAAAAAGCTTGGCAGACCGAGGTATTTTGATGTATCGGTGCGTGATGTAAGGCTATCGGCAGGTGCTGGGTTTATAGTAATACTGCTAGGGGAGATAATGACCATGCCGGGGCTGCCAAAGCTACCTGCGGCAAATACCATTGATGTTGACTATCTTGGAAATATAACAGGATTATCTTAAAGAATATTTGGAAGGTAAAATGGAGCTTATATCTAAATCAGTAGCGCAAACTGAATATTATGCGCAAAGGCTAGCAGGGTTGCTAAAGTCAGGGGATATAGTCGCCTTTAGAGGGGGACTTGGAGTTGGTAAGACTGCATTTGTAAGGGGACTTGCAAAGGGGCTTGGGACGGAGGATGAGGTTTCAAGCCCGACATTTTCCCTTGTGCATGAGCATAGGGGAAAACACACACTTTATCACTTTGATATGTATCGCATACAAGGGGAGGACGATTTGTATGCGACGGGTTTTTATGACTATATGGACGGGGACTCTATTTTAGCGATTGAGTGGAGTGAAAATATTGAGGATTCACTGCCGGAAAATGCAGTGGTAGTCACAATATCGGTGGTTGATGAGAATACAAGGAAAATAGTGATAGAGGGGGATGAGAGATTTAATGAGCAAGCTGATTCTTGGAATTGATGCCTCGGCACAGGCGGCATCCTGTGCGGTATGCTCAAAGGAAAAGGTCATAGCAAGCGCATTTATCAATGTGAAGCTCACTCATTCTCAAACTATTATGCCTATGGTGAGGGATATGTTAGCTTGCGCAAAGCTAAATCTTGAGGAGATAGATGCTTTTGCGGTATCAAGAGGCCCCGGGAGCTTTACAGGGATACGCATTGGCGTATCGGCAATAAAGGGCATGGCATATGCGCTTGGCAAGCCCTGCATAGGGGTTTCTACCCTTGAAAGCCTTGCGTATAACTTGCAAGGGGGGAATGGGATTGCATGTGCGGTGATGGATGCAAGGCGCTCACAGGTATATACTGCGCTTTTTTCCTTGCAGGGCGAAAAAATCACAAGGGTATGTGAGGATAAGGCGATTAGTATTTCACAGCTTGCGCAAGAGATTAAGGATTACAAGGACGAGAAAATTACACTTGTGGGAGAGGCTGCAATGCTTGTTTTAGAGTCGCAGGAGTTTGAATCTTTATGCAAGCAGGGTTATAATATTGCACCAGCACCTGCACATTTACAACATCAGCTTGGGACAAGTGTTTGCGCGGCGGCTTTTTCAGGAGAGGAAATTTCGGCGCAAACGCTAATGCCTAGTTACATTCGTGTCCCACAGGCGGAAAGAGAAAGAGAACAGCGCATAAAAAACAACTTGTAATGAGTATCAAGTTTTGATATAATATTATGTAGACTAAGCTTAGAGTTAGGACAACTAACAGTGAGAAGCACAGCGATATTAACGTGCGAATACAGCTGTAAAATTAAGGTTTGATTTTGGAAATGCCGATGCACGCGGCGGAATGGGGCTTATATGGCAACAATTGCACTAGGCAGTGACCATGCAGGCTACGACTTAAAGCGTGAGGTGATTTCGCATCTTGAGCAAGCCGGCGTTAAGTACAAGGATTTTGGCTGCTTTGAGGGTGAGAAATGCGATTACCCAGTGATTGCAGAGCAGGTATGCGAAAAGGTTGTGGCACAGGAGTACAAATATGGCATTTTGATTTGTGGCACAGGGATAGGAATCTCAATGGCTGCTAACAAAATGAAGGGCATTAGAGCGGCGGTATGCACTGACTATTACAGCGCAAAGTATACTCGTCTGCATAATGATGCAAATATTCTCTGTCTTGGAGGCAGGGTGATTGGCGGGGGAGTTGCGGCTGAGATTGTCGATGTTTTCCTCTCCACTGAATTTGAGGGTGGGCGTCACGCTAACCGTGTGTCGCTTATAATGGATATTGAAAAAAATCAGGAGGGCAAATAAATGAGCGTACAAATTCTCGACCATCCGCTAATACAGCATAAAATTTCCCTACTTAGGGACAAGAATACCGGCACTAAGGAATTTAAGGAGCTTGTAAGCGAAATAGCAACACTTATGTGCTATGAAGCTACAAGGGATTTACCCCTTAAAGAAGTTGAAATTGAAACTCCGATTGCTGTCGCTAAGACAAAGGTGATTTCAGGCAGAAAGCTTGCTTTCGTTCCGATTTTGCGTGCAGGACTTGGCATGGTAGATGGTGTTCTGGCACTTGTACCTGCGGCTAAGGTGGGGCATATCGGTCTTTTCCGTGACCCTGAAACTCATCTTGCGGTTGAATATTACTGCAAGCTGCCTAATGATATACATGAGCGTGATGTTATTGTAGTTGACCCAATGCTTGCAACAGGAGGTTCTGCTGTTGAGGCGATAAATCGCATTAAGGAAGCAGGGGCAAGGTCGATTAAGTTTATGTGCATAATTGCTGCACCTGAGGGGATTAAGACACTTAAAGATGCTCATGGTGATATTGAGATTTACTGTGGTGTATGTGATGAAAAGCTTGATGAGCATTGCTATATTGTTCCAGGGCTTGGAGATGCGGGAGATAGGATTTTTGGCACTAAGTAAACTACCAAAGTAATTTGCCGTATCTATTAGGCATATGATAAAAACAAGAAATATTAAAAAGAATAGAATAAGGCATATCGCTACGATATGCCTTATAGCCTATATTTTAAGGCTGATAAAGAAATGAAGAGGGTAGCGTATGTGTGGAATAGTCGGTTATATTGGGCAGCGTGATTGCTCAGAAGTGCTTATAGATGGGCTTAAGAAGCTTGAATACCGCGGGTATGACTCCGCAGGGATAGCTGTCTTTGAGAATGATGAGGTAAAAGTCGTCAAGAGCAAGGGCAGGCTTGCGGATATGGAAGCGAAAATGCTTTCCGAGGGCACACCAAAGGGGCATTGCGGCATTGGGCATACTCGCTGGGCAACTCATGGCGAGCCATCTGATGTAAACTCCCATCCTCAGGCTGGGGGTAGGGTTACCCTTGTGCATAACGGGATAATCGAGAATTATGTTCAGATTAAGGAGTTTTTAACTGAGCATGGATATACTTTTGATAGTCAAACTGACACGGAAACCGTTGCAAAGCTGCTGGATTACTACTACAAAGACGATCCCTTTGAGGCGATAACGAAAATGCTCCATGAAGTGCGTGGCTCTTATGCCTTGGGCATAATTTTCCGTGACTTTCCCGATCGCATTTATGCGGTAAGAAGCGAAAGTCCGCTGATTGTAGGCGTTGGCAAGGGCGAGAACTTTATTGCATCGGATGTGCCGGCGATACTCCAGTATACACGTGAGTACTATTTGCTGGATACCAATGAGATTGCCATACTTGATAACGACGGCATTACAATAAAGAATATGCATGGCGAAGCGGTTGAAAAAGAGTTGCAAATTGCAACATGGGACGCTCAATCCGCTGAAAAAGGCGGTTATCCTCACTTTATGCTAAAGGAAATTCATGAGCAGCCCTTTGCGATTAAGAACACAGTCAACACAAGGGTTTCAAGGGGGCTTCCAAGCTTTTTTGATGTGGGGCTTAGTGATGAGCTGTTAAAGAGCGTAAGGGAAGTTTTTATCGTTGCTTGTGGGACTGCGATGCATGCAGGTATTGTTGGGAAATATGTGATTGAACGCCTTGCTCGTGTGCCTGTTACGGTGGATGTTGCGTCTGAATTTCGTTACCGCAACCCAATTATGAACAAGGATGACCTTGTAATAATCGTTTCCCAGTCGGGGGAAACTGCCGACAGCCTTGCGGCACTTAGGCTTGCAAAGGCAAACGGTGTGCGAACTCTTGCAATAGTAAATGTGATAGGCTCATCCATTGCAAGAGAGGCAGATATGGTGATTTACACCCTTGCCGGGCCTGAAATTGCAGTTGCGTCAACTAAAGCATACTCGGTACAGGTTGCAATTTTGTACCTTATTGCATTCAGGCTTGCCCTTGTAAAGGGCGCAATTGATGAGGAACAGTGCAAGGAGCTTACAACGCAGCTTCAGGGAATTCCCTATGTAATTGAGAATGTATTAGCTCAAAAGGAGCAAGTGCAGTATATAGCGTCAAAGCTTGTCAATGCCTCGAATATTTTCTTTATAGGAAGAGGACTTGACTATGCCCTTTCAATGGAGGGTTCTCTAAAGCTCAAAGAAATTTCCTATATTCACAGTGAAAGCTATGCCGCAGGTGAGCTTAAGCACGGGACAATTTCACTTATCACCGATGGCGTTCCGGTTATTGCGGTTGCCACTCAACGTGAGCTTCTTGAAAAAACGGTGAGCAATATCAAGGAGGTCAAGGCAAGGGGCGCGGTAGTAATGGCGCTTATCCATGAAGGTATACCGCTAGATAGTGATGTTGCGGACTTTACTCTGGAGCTGCCAAGTGAAAATGATTTGCTTATGCCTTTGGTTGCGGTGGTTGCGCTTCAGCTATTTGCGTACTATATGTCGGTGCTAAGAGGATGCGATGTGGATAAGCCACGCAATCTTGCGAAATCAGTAACGGTTGAATAGGTTTTCGCGGCGATTACATTAGTAGTCGCCGTAAAGTGTAAGTAATGCAGAATGCAAAAAATATAGGGGGAATATTTATGTTTGGTAAGAGGAAGAATAAGCGTGACCTTGCGACAGCGCAGATATTCCGCCATATTGATAAAAGAACGCTCAAATATGTGGTTGAGCGTGAGGAGGGCACAAACGGCGAGTTGATAATCGGTCGTGAGGGGGCAATAAATGTCCATGACGATGAGATTTCAATTAATTGCGGTGCAAAAGAGGTAGCAAGGCTTAAACGAAAAGGCGCTGTTATAGGAGAACTTATCAGCCTAAACGGCGTACAAATCAGAGCCGATGATGTCTATTCGGGTAAAAGGCGAAATATTGTGGCATACTATCAATATTACAGAAAGTAAATATTATAAAGCTTGTAAAAAGCCTGCGTTTTATGACGCAGGCTTTTTTATGCATTAACGACCAAATATTGTAAATACTAATCTGGAATATTTGATTGGCGGTGACAAGATGAAATCAAAAAGGCATAATAGCGAGAAGTATACACAGCAGGGCTTTGAAAGATTTGACGAAATAGATACACTTCTTGTGCAGGGGGTGGAGCAAAGGAGTATTTCGCAGCTTTTGCCAAAGCTTAAAAATGATATGCGCATAATAAAGGAAAGGTATAAAGAGCTTGTACTTGACGGTCGGAGCAGAGAAAATAATGAGGTTGCAAAATTGCTTTACGACAACTACTATATGCTCGAACGTGAGGGAAAACTGCTTTTCAAGACGGATAAGCAGCTTGTTCAGGCGTGCACTATTGGAGGCTTGCCCATGCTTGGAGAGGCGGTGCTCCTTGCCTGTATAGAAGCTGGGGCGATTGACAACAGTGCGATTATGAGCACAATAGGGCAGGTTTCAGGGCGACGCTATGTCACAAGCATGGAACTTGATAATTTAATCTGGGCGTTTAGATACTGCGTACTTGATAGGGTCACCTTCATGCTAAGCGGTGGCGAGGACGTAGCTCACGAAATAGGACTGCTTATTGTGCTCCTTGCAAGCTCCGATACAATAGATATGCAGGGGATTACAGAAAAGTTCAATCCTCTGGAGCTTGCGTATAATGATGACCCTGCGGGATTTTATGCTCAAATGAGCGAGGATACAAGATGGATATACCGCAACAAGACCTCAAGGCTTGCGATACGGCAAAATAAGACGGAAACAGAGCTTGCAATGAAATTCCTAGACCTTGCATTAAAGGGGAAAACACTGCGTGGCAGTCATGTGGGTGAGTATATCTACCGTGAATACGGGAATGGCGCAAAGGCGCCTTCTAAAGGGCGATATATACTCATGCTGTGGCTTTTGCCAGCGGTTATTACCTTAGGGTTAGCAGCGGTTTTCTATGTTTTGTGGGGTGGGTATGCGGTTTGGATTGCATGCCCTGTGGTATATTTACCAATTTGGGCGGCGGTTAAGCCTTATTGCGACTATATCTGCATGAAAAGAGCGGAGCATGAAAGGCTGCCAAGGCTCGAGTTTTCGGATGGAGTGCCAGATAAAGCGAAAACCCTTGTGGTGGTGTCTACTTTGCTTACAAATGCAAGTGAGGTAGCACAGCTTAGGGATAGGCTTAACAGGCTCTACTACGCAAACCATGAGGATAATATAAGCTTTTGCATTTTAGCTGACCTGCGTGAGGCGGATATGCCTGTTATGCCTGAGGACAGGACTATTATTCATTCGGCTTCCAAGCTTATTGAAAGGCTTAACACACAGCTAGGCTCGCATTTTATGCTGATAGTACGCAGTCGTACACTGCAGGCGTCAAGCGGCAAATATTTAGGATATGAGCGCAAGCGTGGGGCAATTGATCAACTTGTTGCGCTGATTAAAGGCGAGAATATCCCCATGGCTGCTTTTGTGGGGGATAGGGATTTCCTGCGAAATGTGAAATATCTATGCGCACTTGACAGCGACACTAATGCGCCAATGAACAGCATAGCGGAGCTTGTTTCAGTGGCAATGCATCCCCTTAACATACCCGAAATTGAGGGGAGAAAAGTGAAACGCGGATACGGCATAATTGCCCCTAGAATGGTGACGGATTTGCGCTCGTCACTTAAAACTGCGTTCTCAAAGATAGTAGGAGGAGTCGGAGGGAGCAGCGCATACGATATATTCTGCGCAGATATTTATCAGGACGCTTTTGGTGAGGGAATATTCGCAGGCAAAGGACTTATAAATGTAGAGTGTTTTCATAGGCTAATGAGGGGATTAATACCCGATGAACAAGTGCTTTCCCACGATATTATCGAGGGGGGCGTGTTAAGGTGCGCATTTGCTGGTGATGTGGAGTTTTACGATGGTTTTCCTAAAAGTGGAATTGCGTATTTCAAGCGAATGCATAGATGGATTCGAGGGGATATACAGAATATACCATATATTGGAAGAAACATTAAAACTCCCTCAGGAAAGAAGAAAAATCCACTTAATTCACTTAGTAGATTCAAACTATTCGATAATGTTCGAAGGAGCATCACTCCCGTAATAATTTTCGGTTGCTTTATCGCAGGGGCATTTTTATCAGCTCCTGTGGCATGGCTTTTGAGCATATGCGCATTTTTAGGGGTAATGATGCCTTACTTGTCAGGTTTCGTGCCTGCACTTATAAGCGGAGGGTTATTTTCGCTTTCACAGAGGTATTATAGTGGTGCAATCCCTCGGACGGTGCAATTATTTTATCAAAGCTTGTATGCACTGATTTTACTGCCTCAGACGGCGGTTATTTCCCTTGATGCAACGGTGAGGGCGCTATACCGCAAGGTTATCTCCCATAAAAAGATGCTAGAGTGGACTACTGCTGCGCAAACAGAGCGCAGCGGCAATACTGCCTATGCAAAGCTTGCGTACTATGGTGTTGCGCAAATATTGGGTATGACACTATTGCTATCAAGTCATTGGGGTTCAAGGGTTGCAGGAATATTTTTCACGCTTATGGTGGGGCTTGTGGCTTATTCGGATAAGGAATATGTCAGCCCAAAACAGCGTATAAGCTTTTATCAAAGACAGGAATTGCTTTCACAAGTTGCGGCAATGTGGCAGTTTTATGAGGACTTTGCTGGGGCACAGGATAACTTCCTGCCGCCTGATAATGTGCAAAAAGCGCCTGTATTTGCGGTTGCACACCGCACCTCACCCACTAATATTGGGCTTTATCTGCTTTCAATGCTTAGCGCAAGGGATTTTGACCTCATTGACTCAGAGGGGCTATATCGCAGGCTAAACCGCACACTTACCACTATCGAGAGAATGCCGAAATGGCACGGCAGCCTTTATAACTGGTATGACACGCAAACAGTTGCGCTACTGGAGCCTGCTTATGTTTCAAGTGTGGATAGTGGTAATTTTGCTTGCTGTATGGTGGCACTAAAGGAAGGGCTGCGGGAGTATACGGGGGAGTGCGGTGAGCTTTACGATATAATAACAAGGCTCAATGAATTGATTGAGCAGACTGACTTGTCAATGTTCTATGACCGCAAGAAAAGACTTTTTACCATTGGATATGACGCACGCTCGGAGAAATATAGTCCGAATCATTATGACTTGCTAATGAGCGAGGCGAGAATGACAAGCTTTTTTGCGATTGCAAGAAGGCAAGTGCCTCGTAAGCATTGGCGTGCCCTTGGCAGAACTATGGCAAGGCTTGGCTCATATGCAGGGCCTGTTTCATGGAC
>CAZLMF010000061.1:0-8993 GCA_964560565.1 uncultured Oscillospiraceae bacterium | reverse complement strand
AAAATCATTTCGGTGATTTTATTTAGAACTGCGCTGAGCTTTTCTTTAATGGCAGATGGATCAGGTGCGCCCTGCGATAAAAGCGAGATAATTTCTTTAAGCTCCGCCCTTATTTCATCATCAACGCCCCACATTACTTTAGGAGGTGCGGTTATGCCGTACTTCTCCATATAGGGGAAAAGTAAGTTCTCCTTGCGAGAATAGTGGAGGTCAATCTTTGCCAAACTTTTGAGGGAATCACGGAGCTTTGCAAGGGTTGATTGCTCGTCAAGCTCTTCAATAAGCGGCTTTATCTGATCCTCAATAAGCCTTTCAATATGCCTATTTTCAAGCTTCAGTACATTGACAGGGTGTCCCGATATTTCTCCTGCGTCTTGTGTCTGGTGGATTTCCTCGATAGAGCCTTTAAAAACCGCCGCATGGACATCGCATAGGCGCTGTACCTCAGAAACCGGCAATCCCTCCGATATTAGCGCTTGCTCAACCTCGGAAATTTCCATTGCCGATACACCTGCGAATACTTTTTCGAATTTTGCCTTTACCTCGTCTACGCTTTTCCCCTCGTGTAGCTGCGTTATTACTTGCTTAATTACTCCTTTTCGGTATTCGCGATTATTAATCTGCTCACTCATGACTTTCGGCCTCCTTTTATTTAATCAATAATAGTGTATCCGTATTCTGTAAAGAGTTGCTTGACTGCCTCAAGGTTTATGCGTTTAAGGGTTGCCCCCATTGGGATTTTCATAAACCTGCCTGCTGTGTTTAACATTCCGGGCTTTAGTATATCTGCAAAGCCTGCAAGTGCAAGTATTTCCCCGACTTGACCGTCCGTACTGCACAGTTCAAAAACGGTTTTCCTAAAATCTACAACCTTTAGAGCCAAATCAATCACTCCCTCATTTTGTTATACTATATTCTACCTTTTATCCTCAAAATTATATGTGATTTATATCACAACTTACCTCAATAACGATATTTCTGCTATTTGCTTATCTCGTCGATTAAGTCAAGCTCCTGCTTTGTGAATTTCGCACCGTTTATGCACTCTAAATTCTCCATAATCTGCGAGGGCTTTGATGCGCCAATAAGCACACTTGTAACATCTGTATCCTTTAGTACCCACGAAAGCGCCATTTGCGCAAGTGTCTGCCCACGCTGTGAAGCTAGACCTGCAAGCGCCTTTATCTGCTCCATACGGCTTACACTAAGTGCTCCCTCATTGAGGAAACGCCCGTCAGTCATTATTCTGCTGTCAGAGGGTACGCCGTTTAGGTACCTGTCTGTAAGAAGGCCCTGTGCAAGGGGGCTAAAGGCTATAATGCCCTTTCCGCTTTCTCTTGCGGCATCCTTTAGGCCGTTATTCTCAATCGTCCTATTGAAAATACTATAGCTGTTTTGGTTAATGATAAATGGGCAGTTAAGCTCACGCAAGATTTTGGCTGCCTGCTTCATATTTTCACCATCGTAGTTGGAAATGCCTGCGTATAGGGCTTTACCGCTTTGAACTGCTTGTGCAAGAGCGCCCATGCTTTCCTCTAAGGGAGTTTCAGAATCCATACAGTGGTGGTAGAATATATCCACATAGTCAAGTCCCAGTCGCAATAAGCTTTGGTCAAGGCTTGCAAGGAGATATTTCCTGCTGCCCTTGTTGCCATAAGGGCCGGGCCACATATCATAGCCTGCTTTTGTACTAATAATAAGCTCATCACGGTAGCAATTTAGCTCCTGTGCCAATATCTGACCAAAGTTGCGTTCTGCATCCCCCGGCAATGGGCCGTAATTATTGGCAAGGTCAAAGTGGGTAATACCGTTATCAAAAGCGGTAAAGCACATTTGCTTCATATTTTCGTATACTCCACTCGAGCCAAAGTTATGCCATAACCCAAGCGACACTGCCGGCAGCTTTAACCCACTTTCCCCGCAACGATTGTATTTCATGTCGTTGTATCTTGTTTGAGATGCTAAATAATTCATTATCTTTTTCCTCCCTTTGTAATTCATTGTGCTTATGTATTATGTATAATGTACCATTGTTTCAGTAGGAATTCAAGAAAAACCTTTAAGCAAGCTTAGTTTTCTTGTTTTATATTATGTGATATGGTAAAATATAATAAACTGATTTCCACTGTATATTCTACAAACTAAGTTTCGAAAGGATTTGATAAAATGCGTGATAGTACAGGCTTTAACTTATGGGCTGACGAATATGATAGCTCAGTTGCTTTTACAGAAGAAAGCAACGAATACCCCTTTGCCTCTTATAGAGAAGTTCTAAACACCGTATATAATGCCGCCCGACAGGTGAGCGGAAATATTCTTGATATAGGCTTTGGGACAGGATTTCTCACCAAAAAACTTTATGATGACGGCTATAAAGTCTATGGGCTTGATTTTTCCCCGCGAATGATTGAGCTTGCAAGAGAGAAAATGCCCACTGCTACCCTACTTGAGTGGGATTTCTCTAATGGACTGCCCGATAAGCTTAAAGGGATAACCTTTTCTGCAATCATCGCTACCTATTCCATTCACCACATTGATGACACGCAAAAAGCGGCATTTGTAAGGGAACTGATGAATAGTCTTGCGCCAAACGGCAGTATAGTTTTTGGCGATGTAAGCTTTGAAACAAGAGCAGATATGCTCGCCGCCCGAGAACGTGCGGCAGATGAGTGGGATAATGAGGAGTTTTACCTCATTGCAGATGAGTTTGTTTTGCTCCTGCCCGAGTTTAAAGTTAGCTTTGAAAAAAAGTCCTATTGCTCAGGAGTTATGACAATCACACGATAAAAAATGCACCCTTTCGGGTGCATTTTTTAACTCTTTATTTTCGCCTCAAACCCTGTGCTATACCTTATCTCGCCGTCCTTTAACACCCACATAGCTTCTGTTCCTGCCATTTCTTCTATCAACTTTTTGCCATCCTCAAAGGGCATACAAAACACTGCCGTTGAAAGTACGTCAGCCATACCTGAGTCATCACAAAGCATCGTCACCGCAGTGAAATAATCAGCAGGGTAAAGTGTATTAGGGTCGATTATATGGTGGTATCGCTTACCATCGACGGTAAAGTATCGCTCGTAGTCGCCACTTGTAACCATTGAACTGCCCTCAAGGTAAACAACATGAAGCATGGTTTTATCGCTTACGGTATCGGGGTTTTGTATGCCAACATTCCATGGTGCACCGTTTTTACTGCCTATTGCACGAACATTTCCGCCAACGCTTACAAGTGCGCCGATATAGCCCTGCTCCATTGCAAAAAGGCATACCTGCTCAGTTGCATAGCCCTTTGCAACTGCGCCCACATCAAGGCTCATATCAGGGTCTGCAAGATATACAGTTGATGCGGCTTCATCAATGATAAGGTTGTTTATATCTGTATGCTTTGCCGCCTCCTCAAGCTCAGCCATAGAGGGCAGCGTCGCATTTTCCGGGTCGTCTATCCCCTGTGTGCGATGCAAATGCCATATCTCAAGCACCGCGCCAAAGGCAACATTGCACTTTCCACCTGTTTGCGTATACTTCTCCTTTGCAAAAGTCAACATTTCAATAATGCGCTTATCCACCTTAACAGGCACATTCCCAGCGTTGTCATTTATGGTTTTGAGGTTGTTTACTCCATCGTAGCTGTTATATATGTCGTAAAGCTCGTGATACTCCTTTAGCTCGTCATATATAAGCTGTGAAAACTCCGTAAATTCTTCCTTTGAATCCGCATAGCCTACAATGGTCGTGACTGTATCAAAAAGAAGCAAAAACTCCGCTTCATAGCGTTTTTTTTCACTTCCACAGGAGGCAAAGCTTAACGCTGTCGCAATGGTAAGTAAAAGTGCAGTAAGTTTTTTAAGCATTATTAACCCCCTATAAAAATGAGAGGCGGCAAAATCCGCCTCTCAAGCTTTTATATTTCCTACTTTGCGTTTGCAGCAGCCTTTTCAACTACATCGATAAAGCCGCCAACGGAAACTGTAACAGAAGCGGAAAGCTCCTCGTCTGTGGTCTTGCCTTCCTCGTTTACAGCAATGCCCTTAACTTCGTCTGCAGTTTTGCCAACAACATACTGCGCAAATGAAGCTGCCTGCTCATACCACTCCTTGCCAATGTCTGAGCTGCCCTTCATTCCGTATTCATCGCCCAGCTCATCCTTTGTTTTAAGTGTAGCAGTAAGGTCTGAAGTTACTTTGCCTTCTGCGGAGAATGTAACATCGGACTGTAAAGCGTCAATTGTGCAGCTTGTGATTTTGCCGTCTGCATCGGTTGTAACAACAGCATAGGTCGAATATGCCTGTGCTTTACCGTCCTTTTCGCCTGCATCAGCTGACTTGTCGATAGTTGTAACAACGCCAAGCCCAAGCTTGTCGTCAGCCTTTGCACCGTTTGCCGCTGCATTTGCAACTGCCTTTTCAATAGCTGAAACATATCCGCCGATTGAAACTGTTACAGATGCCGCTAAATCTTCATCAGCAGGAGCACCCTTATCATTAACTGAGATGCCCTTTACTTCCTCAATGGTCTTGCCCTTAACATACTGCGCAAGCGCAGCTGCCTGCTCGTACCATTCCTTGCCAATGCCCGAATTCTTCTTCATGTTGTAATCATCGCCAAGCTCGTTCTTTGTCTTAACCTCTGAGTTAAGTGCGGTTGTGATTTTGCCGGCTGCTGAGAAGTTAATCTTTGTCTGTGCAGCGTCAATTATGCAGTTTACGATTTTGCCATCGCCGTCAACAGTAACTGCTACGATAGTAGAGTCAATCTGACCTACACCGTTAGCTTCCCCTGCATCCTTTGAGCTTGCAATAGATGAAACTACCGCAAGTCCGGTTTTAACCTCTCCCTGCGCTACAACGTCGCCGCCCTGGCTTGATGTGTCTGATGATTTGCTTTCTTCCTTGCTAGAACCCTCGTCGTCACCCTTACAGCCTGCAAGTGTACCTAGTGCAAGTGCTGCAGTTAGTAGTAATGCTAATATCTTTTTCATTTTCTTCCTCCGTTTTGTTCAGTAAGGTTTTTTATTTCAAACCGAGCTTTTTGAAAGCCGGCAGAATAAACTTAAGTAGTATTGATGTTGCTGTACCTGTTGCAATACCCGTAATGAGTAGCACAGGCATATAACTCCAAATGTAAATGCTCGTATAAACAAGTGACACCGCAAAAAGCTGACCGATATTATGAAACACGGCGCCAAAAATACTAAGGACTAGATATGATATTTTCTCCTTAAATATTGCCATGAGGACAATCATCACCGTCACTGATAGTATTCCCCCGCTAAGGCTAAGTAATGCCGAAATCGGACTTCTTACAAGTAGCACAAATACAGCCTTGAGAATTGCAATGGTATATGCCTCTCGTTTTCCTAAGAAAAATAACGCATACATTACCGCTATGTTAGATAAGCCAAGCTTAACTCCAGGCACGGAAAGCATTATCGGCGGCAGCATTCCCTCAATCATTGAAAGAACAAGTGCAATAGCAAATAGAAGCGCTGTCAAAACCATGAGCTTTAGTGCGTTATGGGATTTTGCTTGAGTCTTGCTTGCCTGCGATACATTGTGCTTGTCCATAACACCACGCCTTCCTTTTGCTTGCCTAAATCACAATGTCAATATCGTCGCCACTATGCCCATCCTTGGGCACAATCTTAATGATAATACCATTTGGCAGGCAGGCAGCCCTTTGCCCTACCATACTAAGCTTCCCCGAGTTAATGCAAATTTTATCCGGGCAATCCGACTCTAAAAAACTAATTGCGCCGTCGCTATGAAGCTTAATAACCACATCATTATCTTGCTCAAGGGAAAAAGTTTTTTCCTCCTGTTGCTCCTTTAGTTCCACTGTCATTATAAGCTCTGACTTGTAGTAAATTTCAGCCACTGCAGGTACATCTGCAAATAATTTGTTGAAAGCTATAATTCCCACCACACTAAGCACTATAAGTGCGAGAATAATTACTATATCAGATCTCTTTGCAAATTTCAATCCTTTTTTCATGGCACTACACCAATAATCCGCTTGCAAATATCACAATCGTATTTGAAGCCATAATAATCACATAATTCTTAATTGCTGTGACGAAAGTTACCGCTTTATCCTGCCGCTTGCGAAAGGTGTTTATGTTTTTTTGAACTACCACAATCGTCAAAAGGGACAGCAAGCATATTGGGGACAACATTCCTATCGCAACCATCACCACTATTGCGGCATAGGTCAAATAGTAAAGCCCTGCAAATAGGTTCACCGATGTCTTTGTGCCGAGGTAGTAGGGTAATGTAAAGCGTTTAACTAGCACATCCCCCTCTACATCGCAAATATTGTTTGCAAGCATGATATTAGCGGTAGTGCAAAAAGGAATTGTCGCAAAGATAATAAGCTTTATCAAAGGGATAAACTGCAAGTCTAAACTGATAGTTTCAGCAGTTAATTCAAAAGTAAAGAAAGTGCCTTTTGGCATATTGATATACAGTATTAAAAACGGAATCAAAAAGCCATAGAACAGACCTGATAACGCTTCCCCTAAGGGTTGCCTTGAAATTGGCACAGGCCCAAAGGTGTAAAATACACCGCATAAAAAGCAAAGTCCGCCCAAAAGTAGTACCACCACATCAGTGAGAATAGCAAGGTATAAACCAAGCCCTGCGCTAATTGCAAAAAACACAAATATTATAGCAAGAGCATTCCTTCGCTTAAACTGCAAGGTTTGTGTGTTGGTTTTAGTGTCTATATAGTTGTTAATTGCGGTAGTAGTAAGGTCAAAAATGAACATTGCCCCAAAGAAAATAAGCGTCAGCTTAATATCAATGCTCTGTCCCATAAAAAACAGCAATGCAAGGGTATACAAAAACGCAAAGGTGCTTGTAATCTTTGTTGTAATTTCAACATAGTTTAAAAATCGCTTAATCAATCCAATTGCACCTCATCACTTTTTCAGCCCGTTATAAGCCTTATCCAGTATTGCAGTAAGCTTTTTACGTTTATCGTCAGTCAAGCTTAGCTTGTCCATAATTTTCACTGCTCTATTGTAATAGCGTTTGGATACCATTCGGGTGAAGTCAAGTCCACCTGTTTCCCTCACCACGGAGTTTATCTCGCTACGGCTAACGCCCTGCTTGCTTGCCTTTTCCTTAAAATCCTCATTTTCATGCAAGGCATGAATTAGCGGTAAGGTAATAACCCCCTGCTCATAATCAGACTGAACAGGCTTTTTCGCAAGCTCTTGTGAATCCTCAAAGTCAATGCAATCATCACTTAGCTGAAAAATCATTCCTATGCTCCTGCCAAGCTTTTGGTATAGGTGGGAATAATCCTTTGCATTAGGGCATAGGATTGCTCCACCGTAAAAGGATGCCTCAAAAAGTGAGGCAGTTTTACCTGCAATAATTTTTAGGTAATTATATACGGATAAGTTGAGGTTTCCGTTGTTGATATGCTGATTAAGCTCCCCTAGGCATATTCTGCCCATATACTGGGGAACATCAAGGTTTATATACTCCTCTCGATTCTCAACTGAGGAGGAAATTTTAAGCGCTAAGCAAAGCAAGTAGTCGCCGCAGATAACCGCAGTACGCTTGCCATACTTTTTATGCAGAGTAGGTATCCCTCTGCGGGTTTTCGCATTGTCAATCACATCGTCATGCACGAGTGTCGCAAGGTGCAAAATCTCAATTGCCGCCGCAAGTTTCACCGCATTAGGATGAACTTTGCCGTCATTATCCTGCGCACAACTTAAAACGGATACAGCACGAATAAACTTCCCTTTTACTTGCGCTAAATGGGCAGTGTAGCTTCGTATGATAATGGGCGCTTTCAAAAGCGAGCTATCGACCAAGGACTTTGTTTGCTCTAGTGCAAAATCAAACTCGATATTCTCCGCCCTATCAGCCATGTTTTCAGTTTGACTAATCATTATAGATATACAGCTTCTTTACAAAGGGGAGCTTTCTCCACGTTTTTTTAAGCCAAGGCATTGCATAGTAATCAAGTCCAAGCACCCTGCCTGAGCCAAACATTAGCGCTATTGCCGCAAATATCATCCAGAAGGTGTTCAAATAAAGCCCTGTTGTGCAGATAAACATCGCTTGAAGCACAAGAGAAAATGCCGATGCAGGGGTTGTGAATAGCCCTCCAATAAGTGCAAGGCCTATGAGTATCTCAGCCACAACAATGAATATCTGCATAAACATCTGCATTCCATCGCTTGCAGTTATGACATTGTCGATAAACCAGTTCATTATAGGAATATCAAACTTAAACGCAAAGTCGCCGAGAGTTGCGCTTGCAAGGTCAGTGCCACTTACAAATATCGCTTTTATAAGACCAAAGAAGTTAAAGTTGAATATTACTTCGCCAACAGCTTCAGTAGCTGCACCTGTTGCAGAGGAAACAGCGTCAACTGATGCGGTAAGACTGTTTGCAATTGCACTTGTTGTTGCGCCGCTTGCAGCATCTGTGCCTTCTAGTATGCTTTTATACCAAGCGTCTGCACCGCCAAAAAAGGCTTCAAGTTTTGCCTCCTTAAACCAGCCGCCGACAATCTTCGTTATTCCCTCAAATACCCATACAGCGCCAAGCCAAACCCTTAGAGGCATAAGCAAGAAGGTCGGAGATTTGTTGGATAGATGCCCGCCTACAAAGCTGCGGTCATTCCTTATGGTAAAAAACTCATTCCTAATGTAGCTAAATACCTTGTTCCAGCCAAGAAGTTGAATGAAGTATATAATGTTGATAAAATGCTTTGTAAGCATCGCAAGGAATGAGGGCAGCCCAAACATAAACTTAGGGAAGCCGACATGTGCCACGCCATAACGACCGCCTACGCTTACCATTACGCCATGGAAGCTTGGCTTATACTCTAATAGTTCGCCCTCGCCTGTCACTGCGCTAAAAATGTTCTTTGCAACAATTGCCGCACTTTGCTCGCAGTTTTCAACCATCTGCGGAACAGGCTTTTCATCGCCCTGTGCCACAAAGTACATATTGTCCCCTGCAACATAAAC
>CAZLMF010000060.1:1520-9094 GCA_964560565.1 uncultured Oscillospiraceae bacterium | reverse complement strand
TCCTATCCCTGAGGGGTACACACTAAAACAAATTTCCATAACTCTTGAACAGTATCAAGTTTGCAAAGCTGAGGATTTTATCCGCTATGCAAATGCTGCTAAGTTTGATTATTTCTTTGAAAAGCAGGTGCCTGTTGATAGCTTGAAGTTTTACGCAAAAGAGGGCTACTTATTCCCGGCAACATATGATTTTTATATTGATGAGCTGCCTGAGAATGTTGTAAGCAAGTTCTTTGCTAAGTTTGATGAGGTTATTACGGAAGATATGTATGCTCGCATGGATGAACTTGACATGTCACTTAATGAGGTTATGACCCTTGCATCTATTGTGCAATCTGAAGCTGGAAATATCGATGATATGAAGCTAATCGCCTCAGTTTTCTACAATAGACTTAATAATAGTGATGTATTTCCAAAACTGCAATCAGATCCTACTACAAAGTATGTAAACACTATAATCAAACCTACAATTGCTAAGTCTGACTATGGTTTATACGAGGATATGTTTACTGCTTATGATACTTATTCTGGGGCTGGTTTACCTCCCGGAGCAATAAACAACCCCGGACTTGACGCAATTAATGCAGTGCTTTATCCTGAGGATTCGCCATACTACTTCTTCTGTGCAAATGTAAACACCCGAGAAGTTTATTATGCAGTCACTTTAGCTGAGCATGAGCAAAACCTGCGAACTGCAGGGCTTCTATAATTAATTTTACCGAAAGGCATGATAACTACGATTAACCATAACACGCCAGAGCTTTTGGCTCCGGCAGGTGATTTTGAAAGACTTGTTGCAGCAATTGAATATGGTGCTGACGCTGTATATCTTGGCGGTAAAGGCTTTTCCATGAGGGCATCAGTTCAAGGATTTGATATGGAGGAGTTAACTCGCGCAGTTGCCCTTGCGCACAGTAGGGGAGTGCGAGTTTATCTTACCTGTAATACATTGCCTAGAAATGATGAAATAGATGACTTCCCCGAATATATCAAAGCCGCCGCTAAATGCGGAATTGATGCTGCGATAGCATCTGATATTGGTATTCTTGCAATGATTCGCAGGGCAGCACCCGAGCTTGAAGTGCACATTTCAACACAAGCAGGAATTGTAAACTACGCAACGGCACGTGAATTCTATGAAATGGGAGCTAAGCGCATAATCCTTGCACGAGAGCTTTCTTTAGATGAAATAGCACGAATCAGAGATAAAACTCAGCCCGAACTTGACATTGAAGTTTTCGTGCATGGTGCTATGTGCATGTCCTTCTCGGGCAGGTGTATGTTCTCAAGCTATATTGTCAGCCGAGATGCTAATCGCGGTGAATGTGCGCAACCTTGTCGCTGGGGGTTTCATTTAGTTGAGGAGAAACGACCGAATGAGTTTTATCCGGTATACGAGGATGAAAAAGGCTCATATATCCTTAATGCAAAGGATTTGTGTATGCTGCCTTACATTGATAAGATGATTGAGGCAGGTGTGACAAGCTTAAAGATTGAAGGGCGTGCTAAGTCATCCTACTATGTTTCGGTTGTTACAAATGCTTACCGCATGGCACTTGATGAATATAATAAAAACCCAAATAACTTTGTTTTACCTGACTGGCTTAATGACGAAGTGCGCAAGGTAAGCCATAGGGAGTATTGCACAGGCTTTTTCTTTGGTCATCCTAAGGAGGGGCAATATTACGAAAGTTCAGGTTACATTCGCAACTATGATGTTGTTGCAATTGTAGATGAATGCAAGGATGGCTATATTTACGCAACACAGCGCAATAAATTTAGCTTAGGAGATAAGGTGGAAATACTCTCGCCAAGAAAACAACCAAAGGAAATGACTATTACCAAGCTTTATAATACTGACGGTGAAAGCATTGAAAGTGCACCGCATCCGATGATGAAGCTTAAAATACCGTCTGAGATTGAATTTCCTCCCCAATCAATCATAAGGGCTGAAAGATAAACAACAATAAACCACCAGTTAAGCAAATCTGCTTTGGCTGGTGGTTTTAATATTATTCTTTTTCTTTTTTACGTTTTTTCTGAGTTATTTTTGAAAGGGGCGATTTTGAAACAGCGCTTTCAATTTGCTGACTGGATACATGGGTATATATTTCGGTTGTAGCAAGGTTTTCATGCCCTAAGATTTCTTTTAACACACGAATATCAACCCCACCATGCTGATACATGAGCGTTGCGGCAGTATGCCGTAGTTTATGGGCGGAAAGGCCTGCATTCTCAAGCCCTGCACGCTTAAGCGCAAGTTCAACAATTTCCTGTACTCTGCGCCTGCTAATGCGATTACCATTACGGCTTACAAATAAAGCAGTAGTGCTCCTTATGTCGGGGCGTTTATCTTTGCATGCGTTAAAAGCAGCAAGGCAAGCATCGTTGAGGTAAATAATCCTCTCCTTATTGCCTTTGCCAAGCACCCGAAGTGTGTTGCCGCTAATATCATTTAGATTTATCCCGACTAGCTCGCTTAAGCGCATACCACAATTAAGGAAAAAGGTTAAAATACAGTAATCACGCTCAGGAGTGGAGCTTTCGACGGTGTTAAGTAGCTCTATAGATTGTTCAAGTGTGAGAAATTTTGGAAGAGATTTTTTTTGAGAGGGGAGTTCCAATTCTGTAATGGGATTTTCAGGCAATAGAGTAGTTTTAGTATTCAAATACTTGAAGAAAACCCTTAACACAGTAGCTTTCCGAGCTCTGGTTTTTGCGCTATTACCGCGTTCACGATTTAGAAAATGTAAGAATTCGTGAACATCTGTAAGAGTAACTTTTTGAATAAGCTCAATAGGTGTATCAGTAATCTGAATTTCTCCAAACTCGGTAGACTTAGCGACTAAGTTGTTTTTGGATTTCAGAAACCTAAGAAAGGTTCTTAGGTCTATGTAGTAAGCCTCAACTGTACGTGGAGATCTGCCTTTAACGATTTCTTGATAAAACAAAAAGTCCTTCACATACGATGGCATATCAGCAGCATCAAAAGCCATTTAATCACCCAATTTCCTTAGCTCATTTTAATTATCCCCTCAACCGCACTAAATTTTCATTTAGTGCGGTTGGATATAACTTTTTCCTAACATCATATTTACGCCCTGAGATATTTATATTGCCACTGCTCTATTCTATTTAAGCTCAACTATTGTAACGCCGCTGTCGCCCTCTCCATAAATGCCTGTACGGTATGTGCGTACACTTTTATGCTTGCGTAGATGTTGTTGAATGGCAGTTCGTAGTGCGCCTGTTCCTTTACCGTGAATTATAGTTATCATTCCAATGCCGCTGAGTATAGCGTTATCAATGAAACGGTCAACCTCAATAAGTCCTTCCTCAATGGTTTGTCCCCTTAAATCAAGCTCAAGCTTTAGTTCGCGGTCTTTATTACTTTTTACGCCTTTTGTAGTTACTCTTTTGCCATTTAACTGCACCTGGTCCTCTTTAAGTAGTCTTAATTGTGAATTATTTACTTTAGCTTTCATAATCCCTAACTGAACCATCGTATTTCCGTTAGAATCAGGAGTAGATAGAAGCGTTCCCTTCTTATCAAGATCAACCACCAGCACTCTATCTCCCTTTTTAAGAGGACGTGGAAGCTTATAATCGTCATTTTTTCGCTCTACCACAGGGTTTGCGGCATCTGACATTTTATCAAGCTTAGATTTTAGCTGCGATTTTGCGGCTAATACATTGCTAGTAAAGTTTTCTCTTTCCTTTTCGCGGCGCATATCATCAAGCTCATCAATTAGCTTATTAGCTTGATACTTAATATCCTCAACCATTCGTGTAGCTTGCACCCTTGCTTTTTCTATCTCAACAGACTTGCTTTTCTCAAGTATTTCACGTTGGTTGTTAAGCTCATCTGTGATTTGCTTTGCGCTACGTCGTTCCAAGTCAAGCTCAGCATTTAATGCAAGATATTCATAGCGGGATTTCTCTAATGCGTCAACAACCTCTTCAAAGCGTCGGTTTTCCTCCGTGACAAGCTTATTAGCGGCTTCGATGATGCTTTGTGGCATACCAAGCTTTGAGGAAATGGCAAATGCGTTAGATTTCCCAGGCACACCAATCTGTAGCTTATAAGTAGGCTTTAGCGTTGCGACATCAAATTCACAGCAAGCATTTTCTACGCCTTGTTCTTGAAGTGCGAATATTTTCACTTCTTGATAGTGAGTAGTTGCAATTAAGCGACTTCCCTTTTCCTTAATGTGACGAAGGATTGAAACCGCAAGTGCTGACCCCTCCACAGGATCAGTCCCGGAGCCAAGCTCGTCAAGCAGAATCAACGAGTTCTCGTCCGCTACATCCATAATTCTAATTATATTAGTCATGTGGGATGAGAAGGTTGAAAGGCTTTGCTCAATGCTCTGCTCATCGCCTATATCAATTAACAGCCGCGAAAATACAGATATTTTGCTGCCGTCAGATACAGGGACAAGAAGTCCGCACATAGTCATGGCTGTTAAAAGACCAACTGTTTTAAGCGCAACAGTTTTACCACCGGTATTAGGCCCGGTGATAATCAAGCTGTTGTAGTCTACACCTAATGTTAAGCTTATGGGAACAACATTAGCAGGGTCAATTAAAGGGTGGCGTGCTTTGTTAAGTACAATCTGCCCGTCAGATGATATTTCGGGTACAGAAGCGTTCATTTTTGCTCCAAGGTTTGCTTTTGCAAAGTAAAGCTCCAGCTCAATGCAAGCATAAAAACCGTCACTAATATCATCGGCAACTGCTCCGCATTCAGCAGATAACTCCCTTATAATATGTTCAATTTCAATTTGCTCCTTGCCTTGTAGCACACGGATTTCGTTGTTCGCCTCAACAACACTCATAGGCTCAATGAAAAGCGTAGCACCGCTTGATGAAATATCATGCACCATGCCCTGCACATCGTTTTTGTGCTCCGCTTTTACAGGGACAACATAACGGCCATCACGCATGGTAATAAGGTTTTCCTGCAAGTATTTTTGCACTGTGCTTGAGCGCACCATTTTGTCAAGCTGATCACGAATACGAGACTGCGCATTAACGATTTTACGTCTTATTGACGATAGCTCCGAGCTTGCCTCATCAGCAAGCTCTTGGTCGGATAAAATCGAGTATGAAAGCCTTTCCACTAACTGCTTATAAGACACAAGTCGTTCAAAGAGATAGTCGACGGTGGTTTCAATGCCCCCACATTGCTTATGCCAAGTGGAAACAAGATGAATTTCTCTAAGCACTTCTGTAATGTCAAGAAGTTCGCGTAAAGAAAGCATAGAGCCAGTTTTGGCTCTTTTTAGTGACGGGTTTACATTCTTGATATTACTAAAACGAGGAGTTCCAAATCGTGATGAAAGCGAAAAAACATCGGAGGTTTTTTGAACCTCTAGCTTTACAAGCTCAAAATCAGTTGATGGTTCAATTGTTGTTGCTTTTTCCTTGCATTCATCGCTTACAGCATGGTTTGCGAGCATTTCAAGTATTTTATGTAACTCAATAACCGTATAATTTTTTTCCATGTAAATTTCTCCTTATAGGTGACGGACTGAATGATAAAAATCAAGTGTCTTAAGTTTTCTATCTAACTGTAAAATTGTATAATCCTCTGATATTTTATCAAGATGCTCAAGGCTTTCCCCGGTAAGTTTGAAGCTAAAAAGCTTATCTAAGTCTGAGTAAATTATATAGCGCATGGCATGTAAAACAGATGGACTAAGAAAATATGTTTTGATTTCTGATTGCGTGTAGCAGTCTCCGCATAAGATTATGCCCTCCTGCGGCAAAAAGCACATTATATCGTGCTCAAAGCATGCGCAGGAGGCGCATGAGCTTAAATTTGGCATAAAGCCAAGTTTAGTCAGAAGTCGCATTTCAAAAACAGCTTTAATAAGCATATTTTCTCGCTTTCCTGACGATAAATAATGCAATGAGTTAAGTGTAAGGCGAAGGACGTTCCCTGAAGGTTCCTCGGATGAAACAGCAAACTTTACAAGCTCTGCAAAATACATTGCAAGAGATAGCTTTTCCACATCTAAGCGCAGCTCATAAAAGATGCTGATAGGTTGGGCGCTGTTTAGATAGTAGCGCTCTCCCCTTTTGTCAAGACAAAAGGTGGAGTATGCAAGCATTTGAACAGCACCACCAAATTTACTTGTAATTTTTTTTACGCCTTTAACGGAAGCCTCAATTACGCCATATTCATTGGTAAGGATGTCGATAAATTTGTCGTTCTCCCCGACGCTCCTCTCCCGTATCACTAGTCCCTCGACTGTTATCAGCATTTGTGCCAACCCTTCCGACTATTTCGCCCTCTAGCTGTTTATATTTCATATAATCACTTATTCTGCCTGTGTGTGTGAATATATCCCAATAGTTATGCATGTTCATAGTTTTTACCCTCCTTGTTAGAAAGCTATATTTCTATTTTTCCACATAAGAAGGGATATATTTGAGGAAAATAATGTTGTAAAAACGTACAATTTATTGAATTTATGATAAACCGAAGTTTTTAATCATGCCTTCCTTATTGCGCCAATCCTCCTTGACCTTTACCCAGCACTGAAGGTTGATTTTTACGTTAAAGAACATTTCCATTTCGTTTCGAGCATTGCTTGCTATTAGTTTAAGCATTGCGCCATTCTTGCCTATTACAATGCCCTTGTGAGATGAACGCTCACAGTAAATCACAGCATCGATGTCCATGATGGGCTTGTCCTCACGTTCTCTCATCTTTTCTATTGTTATTGCAATTCCGTGAGGCACCTCTTGATTTAACAGACGCAGCATTTGTTCACGCAAAAGCTCCGCAGCGACTACCTTTTCAGGTTGATCCGTGAGTGCATCATCAGGGAAATAGTGCGGACCGACAATGGTGTGCGCATTTATTTCGTCCCACACTAAATCGATTCCATCGCTTTTGATTACGCTTAAAGGAATTACCGCAGCAAAATCTGCAAGTTGACTGTATGAATCTATAATTGCCATAAGCTTGCTCTTGTCTGCAAGAAGGTCAATCTTATTAATAAGTAGAACTATTGGAACACCTGACTGACTTAGCGAGTTTGCAAGCTCAGTATCCGAGGCTGATATTTTCTTAGTGACATCAACCACAAGCAATGCAAGATCCACACCTGAGTATGATTCTCTTACAGCGCTCACCATGTGCTCACTAAGCTTTGTCTTTGGTTTGTGCATGCCTGGTGTATCAGTGAAAACATATTGGATATTATCTTTAGTTAAAATGCCCGTAATTCTGGTGCGTGTAGTTTGTGGTTTATCGCTTATTATGGCAATTTTCTCACCGACTAGCTTATTAAGCAGTGAGGATTTGCCTGTGTTAGGTCTACCTACTATAACGATAAAAGCTGAACGTGATTCCATATTCACTTTTTTTTATCTCCTTTTTTTCTATGTAGGATACGGTCTGTTGGTGAAATATACTTAAACCCTTTTAAAATGAACAATATTGATAATATTAGCGAAATAAAAAGTGCTATTATTCTAACCGGATGAAAGAAAATGAAAGCAAGTATTTCCGCCAATACACTCATGTCAAGAAAAAGGATTAAACCTATTATAACAGCAAA
>CAZLMF010000060.1:0-1420 GCA_964560565.1 uncultured Oscillospiraceae bacterium | reverse complement strand
ACAATTAGCCCATGAATAGCACAGCTAAAACTTTTTGCAAGTGATCTTAGGTTATTGTTAATACTCATCGTTTTCAATAAAGCCCATATCCCTCGTAATTCCAAGTTTTGCGAGTATGGACTCCTCCCTCTCCCTCATTCGAAGTGCTTTAATTCCTCCGCCTACATGGTCATAGCCTAGCAGGTGGAGAACTGAATGTACTACAAGGAAAGCAACCTCACGTTCAAGCATATGATTGTATTCGCGGGCCTGTGATACTGCTTTTTCAAGCGAAATAACAACATCACCAAGCAGACATGCACCTGTTTCGTGATTTATATCATATTTACCGTTTTCGCTCAGAGGAAATGATAGTACATCTGTTACTCTATCCAAATTGCGGTATTCATGATTAAGTCTGCGTATTTCCACGTTATCAACAAAGCTTGTGCTTATTTCAGCATCGCTAGCAAAACCTTCGTTGCGAATTGTTGCTTGACAACATTTCCGCACAAGTAAACGCATACCTGTGGGGATTTTCACTTTCCTTTGATTATTTGTGATTGTTACTTTTACTTTAACATTAGCCATGGGGAGCCTTTCTCCTGATTTCGTCATCATATTTTTCGTATGCTTTAATTATATCCTGAACTAAGCGATGCCTTACAACATCCTTATCCGAGAATTTGCAAATACCAATATCCTCAATATTTTTTAATACTTTTATTGTTTCAACAAGTCCAGATTTTTTGCTATCAGGTAAGTCTATTTGAGTTATGTCCCCCGTGATAACCATTTTACTGTTAAATCCAAGTCGAGTTAGAAACATTTTCATCTGCTCTGGTGTAGTGTTTTGAGCCTCGTCAAGAATTATAAAGCTTTCGTCAAGAGTTCGCCCGCGCATATAAGCAAGAGGAGCAACTTCAATGTTGCCACGCTCAACATACTTTTGGAAAGCTTCAGCCCCTAGCATTTCAAACAACGCATCGTAAAGTGGACGTAGGTAGGGGTCAACTTTTGTCTGTAGATCGCCGGGTAAAAACCCAAGCTTCTCCCCTGCTTCAACAGCAGGACGTGTTAGAATAATGCGGTTCACCTCATGTGCCTTAAAGGCTTTCACCGCCATTGCAACAGCAAGATAGGTTTTTCCTGTTCCTGCAGGCCCTACTCCAAACACTACTGTATTTGAGGCAATGCTGTTAACATATTTTCTTTGACCGATGGTTTTAGGTTTTACAGGCTTTCCTGTTAAAGTGATACAAATGCTTTCATTTTTGATGTTTTCAAGCTCTTTATGACTACCGTCACGCACTGTGGCAATGCAATAACGTATACTATGATCGGTCAATTGTTCACCTTTTTCTATAAGTGTCAACAATACGTTTATTGCTTGTTCCGCAAGAGCTACATTTTGCTCGGTGCCTGTGATTTTAATTTCGTT
>CAZLMF010000059.1:5422-9475 GCA_964560565.1 uncultured Oscillospiraceae bacterium | reverse complement strand
ATGAGCAGGTAATTCGTGAGCTCAAGGAGCATAATAAGCTCCTTGAGATTAATAACTCCAGACTCAACAGAGGCGGAGACGCTGCAAAACGCTATACAGAAATGCTAAGGATTTGCAAGAAGCATGAGGTTAGTGTTATCTTAAATTCAGACGCTCACTTTCATGAGCAGGTTGGCAGGCTTGATAACGCAGTGGAGCTTGTGGAAGCTGTGGGGTTTCCGGAAGAATTGGTGCTTAATGCGGATTGGGATAGATTTGCGGAATATGTATCCGCAAAGCATCCGCACATATTCGACTAGTTATATCGCATAAACTATATTTAGAGGTGGAAAATGAAATATTATATAGGCGTTGACCTTGGAGGGACTAACATCAAGGTCGGTGTAGTAAATAAGGATTACGAAATAATCGGCCGTTCAAGGCTAAAGACAAAGCTGCCAAGACCGGCTGAGGAGATTGCAGAGGACATAGTTCAAGCTGTAAGGCTTGCGTGCGCCGATGCGACCATTACCCTCGATGAGGTGGAGTCAATCGGGATTGGCACCCCTGGGCTTGCTGACCGTGAAAGCGGCGTGGTACTATACTCAAACAATCTTGGTTTTAACAACACGAACTTGCGCAAAATGATTAAGGAGCGCATAGGATTTGAGGTTCTTGTCGAGAATGATGCTAATGCCGCCGCTTACGGCGAGGCACTTGCAGGTTCTGCAAAAGGCTACGATGATGTGGTTGTAATCACCCTAGGCACAGGGGTAGGCAGCGGAATTATCATAGGTGGCGAGATTTATACAGGCTTCAACTTCAGCGCAGGAGAAATCGGGCATAATGTAATAGTATATGACGGGCTCAAATGCACTTGCGGCCGCAAGGGCTGTTTTGAGATGTATTGCTCGGCTACTGCCCTCATAAGGATGACAAAAGAAGCAATGCTTGAGGATAAAGCTTCAAGGCTATGGGAGGTTGCTCAAGCAAGTCTTGACCAAGTAAATGGAAAGACCGCCTTTGAGGCAATGCGTCTAAAGGACAGGGCGGGAATAAAGGTAGCAGAAGACTATATCAATTACTTAGGCTGTGGGCTTACCAACATAATAAACACTTTCCAGCCGCAGATACTGCTCATAGGCGGAGGAGTATGCAATGAGGGCGACTATCTACTGCTGCCTCTAAAGGAGTACATTAAAAGGGAAAGCTATGGAATTGATAAATCCAACCGCACAAAGCTTGAAATTGCAAGCCTTGGCAATGATGCAGGGATAATCGGAGCTGCGTTTTTATGCCGCCTAGGCAAGAAACAAGCAGACCGCACAGAATAAATTTAGTGGAGAGAAAGCAATTGGACTTTACGCCAATACAAGAGATTGCCGATAAATACGGCTGCCAAATGCTCTATAACCAACCTCTTAGCAGCTACACTACCATGCGTATTGGTGGTATTAGCCAGGCTATGATTAAGCCTAACAGCACCAAGTGCCTAATGGAGGTTATGCGTGTATGCAAGGAGCATAACATTAAACGTTTCGTGCTGGGTAAAGGTTCGAATACCCTCTTTAGCGATAAGGGGAGAACAGGGCTTATTATCCAGCTAAACGGCGATTATGCCCGTATTTCCCTTGAGGGCGAAAGCGGCGACGAAATCGTGTGTGAAGCAGGGGCGAGCCTTGCGGCTGTATGCAGGTTTGCATACGAACATTCGTTGACTGGGCTTGAATTTGCATGGGGGATTCCCGGTTCTATTGGCGGAGCGGTATATATGAATGCAGGGGCATACGGAGGACAGATGAGTGATGTTGTGGTTTCTTGCGAGCAGATTGACGAGGCAGGGAATTGCAACAACGTCAACATCAAGGATATGGAATTTTCTTATCGCCATAGCGCATTTTGTAGCTGCTGCTGTGCAATAGGCACTATAAGGCTAAAGCTTAACAAGGGTGACCAACTACAGATTAAGGATAGAATGGATTTCCTAATGGAGCAGCGAGTTAGCAAGCAGCCGCTTGATTTCCCAAGCGCAGGCAGTACATTTAAGCGTCCGCAGGGTAGTTACGCATCCCTTTTGATTGACAACTGCAAGTTAAAGGGAAAAACCATCGGAGGCGCACAGGTAAGTGAAAAGCACGCAGGCTTTATTATAAATCGTAGTGGCGCAAGCTTTTCGGATGTTATGAAGTTGGTGGAGCTTGTAAAAAAAGAGGTAAATGAGCAGACAGGATATTCGCTCGAATGCGAAATGTTGATTGTGGAGGATTAAATGGAAGTTGTAATAATTACAGGGATGTCAGGCTCGGGCAAGTCCGGTGTGGTAAATGTCCTTGAGGATATTGGCTTTTTCTGCATTGACAACATGCCCCCCCAACTTTTGACTAAGTTTGCCGAGGTTTGTGCGCAGTATGAAAACGATATTGACCGTGTCGCCATTGTCACAGATGCAAGAGGTGGGGACATGTTCTTTTCCCTACCTGATAATCTTATCGAGCTAAAACAGCAGGGAATAAAGCTTAAAATCCTATTTATCGATGCGGATGATGAGGTGCTGATTAAGCGATATAAGGAAACACGCCGTAAGCACCCTTTGTATGACAAGGCAGAAGGGGATATTTACAGTGCGGTGAGAATGGAAAGAGATCTTCTAATGCCTATGAAGGAGCTTGCCGACTTTAATTTTGACACCTCTCTTACTTCACTTGCGCAGCTAAAGGAGCAGATTACCAACACCTTTCTTGATAAAATCAGCGATTTTATGCTGGTTAGCTGTATGTCTTTCGGCTTCAAGTACGGCATACCCAATGAAGCAGACTTGGTTTTTGATGTTCGTTTTTTACCCAACCCATTCTACATTCCCGAGCTTAAGTATAAAACGGGTTTAGACGAGCAGGTGAGGGACTTCGTTATGAAGCACGAGCAGGCTGAGATATTTAGGGACAAGCTATACGACATGATTGACTTTTTGCTGCCTATGTATATAAAGGAGGGCAAATCTCAGCTTGTAGTTGCCTTTGGCTGTACAGGCGGAAAGCACAGAAGTGTCACCTTTGCGGAGAATATGTGCAAGCACCTAAAGGAGCAAGGGCAGCGTGTGCGCCTATCCCATAGAGATATTGACAGGTAGGGACGGAGTTTAAGGGGAATATGCCCCACAAAACATTCTGTCCTTTCTCGTTTATTTAGGAACTTGTATATTTATGCGTTTATGCATAGTAACGCATAAATATACATCATTAAGTGAATATTTATGCAAAATGACGTTGACATTTGCATAAATGAGTGTATAATATACATTAATACAAAAACACATTTATTTTTGGAGGTTATCATGAGTAAGAGTAATAACACAATTAAGAAGATTGTACTTGCATATTCAGGCGGACTTGATACATCAATCATCATCCCTTGGCTAAAGGAACATTATGAGGGCTGTGAGGTTATAGCTGTTGCGGCTGACGTAGGGCAGGGAGCGGAGCTTGATGGACTTGAGGCAAAGGCGATAAAGACCGGCGCTTCAAAGCTTTATATCGAGGATTTGACAAAGGAATTTGTCGACGACTTCATTTTCCCAACCCTTAAAGCACAGGCTGTATATGAGAACCGCTATTTGCTGGGTACTTCCTTTGCACGTCCGATAATTGCAAAGCGCATTGTTGAAATAGCACTGGCTGAGGGCGCTGACGCTATTGCTCACGGATGCACAGGCAAGGGCAACGACCAAGTGCGTTTTGAGCTCACAATTAAGGCGTTTGCACCTAATATGAAGATTATCGCACCTTGGCGCACATGGGAGCTAAAGAGCAGAGATGATGAAATTGATTATGCGATTGAGCATGGTATTTCTATTCCATTTACCCGTGAAACAAGCTACTCAAAGGATAAAAACATATGGCATTTATCCCATGAGGGACTTGATTTAGAAAATCCCGCAAATGAGCCAATGTATGAGAAGATTTTGGAGCTTGGCGTTTCTCCTGAAAAGGCACCTGATGCCCCTACTTATGTTACAGTTTCATTTGATAAGGGCGAGCCTGTTGCAGTGGACGGCGAGAAACTTGACGGCGTTGCACT
>CAZLMF010000059.1:0-5322 GCA_964560565.1 uncultured Oscillospiraceae bacterium | reverse complement strand
TTTGTTGACTCCACACAGCAGGTTGTTACAGGCGATGTAAAGCTAAAGCTTTACAAGGGTAATATCATCAACGCAGGGGTAACATCACCATATACCCTTTACAGCGAGGAATTTGCATCCTTTGGCGAGGATGAAGTATATGACCATATGGACAGTCAAGGCTTTATTAACCTATTTGGATTACCGATTAAGGTTAAGGCGCTGCTTGACCAAGGAAGGACAAAATAATCATGGCACTTTGGGCTGGGCGGTTCTCTAAGGAAGTCGATGAGGGAGTTAACGCTTTTAACTCCTCCATTGCCTTTGATGCGAGAATGTATAAGCAGGATATTGAGGGCAGCATTGCACATGCAATAATGCTAGGCGAGGTGGGTATTATTACCCAAACTGATTCCGTGCAGCTGGTTGATGGATTGCAGGGAATACTTGCCGATATTGAGCAGGGCAAGCTTGAAATCGACCAAAACGCTGAGGATATACATATGTTTATCGAGGCGGAGCTTACAAAGCGACTTGGGAGCGTAGGGAAGCGCCTGCATACGGCGCGCTCACGCAATGACCAGGTAGCGCTTGATTTAAGGCTTTACCTTCTTGATGAAATAGAAGAGATCTTGAGCTTAGTGCGAGAGCTTGCAATTGCTTTTTGCGATATTTCAGCGGAGCATACCGAAACGGTAATGCCCGGCTATACCCACCTGCAACGTGCGCAGCCTATCACATTTGCACATCACCTTATGGCTTATGCAAATATGCTTGTGCGTGACACAATGCGCTTTATGCAAACTGAGGAGAGAATGCGAGTTTCGCCCCTTGGAAGCGGAGCTCTTGCAGGCACAACCTACCCCATAGAGCGCATTAAAGTAGCTCAAAAGCTAAAGCTTGACGGAGTGACACAAAACAGCTTAGATTCAGTGTCAGACCGAGATTTTGCAATGGAGCTTGCAAGCGATATTGCAATTTGCATGGTACACCTTTCAAGGCTTAGCGAGGAGATAATTCTTTGGTGCTCATGGGAGTTTAAGTTTATTGAGCTTGATGATGCCTTTGCAACAGGCTCAAGCATTATGCCCCAGAAGAAAAACCCTGATATTACCGAGCTTGTGCGAGGAAAAACGGGCAGGGTAATAGGCGATGTTGTCACACTTATGACTATGATGAAGGGGCTGCCCCTTGCATACAACAAGGATATGCAGGAGGATAAGGAAGCTATATTTGATGCGGTTGATACTTTGAAGCTTTGCGTCAAAACAGTGATTCCAATGCTTAAAACCATGCGTGTCAACAAGGAAAATATGCGAAATGCGGCGGCAAAAGGCTTTATCAATGCCACCGATTGCGCTGACTACCTAGTGGGCAAGTCAATGCCCTTCCGTGATGCGTATAAGGTCACAGGTGGCTTGGTTGCACTTTGCATTGAGCAAGGTGTAACACTTGAAACCCTTTCAATTGAGGATTATAAGGCGGCATCAGACCTCTTCGAGGAGGATATATTCGAGGTAATCGACCTTGAGCGATGTGTAAGGGAGCGCAAGTCCCTAGGAGGGCCTGCACCCGATGAGGTAAAAAGGCAGATTGAGCAGATAAGGAGCTTATATGAGTAGCATTATAAAATATAGAGCTGGGATAATCGGCGCAACAGGCTATGCAGGAATTGAGCTTGTGAGGCTGCTGCTTTGCCACCCTAATATAACATTAACTGCCCTTAGTAGCGTAAGCTTTGAGGGGAAGCAAGTTTCGGAGATTTATCCGAGTTTATACGAAATATGCGACTTTACTCTACAAAATGAGGACGCTGTGATTGAGCAAAGTGATGTGGTTTTTGCGGCACTCCCTCATGGGCTGAGCGAGGGAATCGCAAAAAAGTGCGTTGATAAGGGCGTTCTTTTTATCGACCTTGGTGCGGATTTCCGCCTAAGCGACGAGGAGGAATACAAGCACTGGTACGGTAAGGATTATCAGCACCCACAGCTTCACGAGGTATCTATGTACTGTATCCCCGAGCTTCATAGAGAGCGCATAACTGACACGCAAATTATTGCAAACCCCGGCTGTTACACCACCTGTATCCCCTTAGGTCTTGCGCCCATTATTGAATCAGGGCTTGCAAACCTTGACAGTATCATAGTTGATGCGAAGTCCGGTGTTACAGGGGCAGGCAGGGGACTTTCACAGAACACGCATTTTGCGGAGCTTAATGAAGGCTTTGCAGCTTATAAAATTGCCACTCATAGGCATACACCCGAGATTGAGCAGACTTTATCCGAGCTTGCAGGAGAGCGAGTAAATGTTACCTTTGTACCGCATTTACTGCCGATAAATCGTGGAATTCTTGCAACGATTTATGTTAGCGTAAACGCAAGCTATGATGAAATATATGCACTTTACGAGAGCTATTATAAGGACGAAAAATTCGTAAGGCTTTTGCCTAAGGGCAAGGCTTGCGACCTAAAGGCTGTTAAATACAGCAACTACTGCGATATATCTTTGCATTTCGATGACCACTGCAATAGGCTGATAATCACCAGCTGTATTGACAATATGGTCAAGGGTGCATCAGGGCAGGCTATTCAAAACATGAATATCGCCCTGGGCATTGAAGAAAGTGCGGGACTAATGCAGATACCACCGGCATTTTAATAAAACACGCGAGGTGAGTAAATTGAGTACAATTAAAGTAAAATTTGAGGGCTTTGAATATGTTGATGGGGGAATATGCGCCCCACAGGGCTTTAAGGCATCAGGTATTCATTGCGGCATAAGAAAGAATAAAGAAAAGCGTGACCTTGCGTTGATTTATTGCGAGCATGATTGTGCAGCAGCGTCTGTTTACACGCAAAATAAAGTCAAAGGTGCGCCAATACTGGTTACACAGGATAACCTTGAAAACGGCATTGCTCGTGCGGTGATATGCAATAGCGGCAACGCTAACACCTGCAACGCTGATGGCGAGGATAAGGCAAGGCTTATGTGCGAATACACTGCATCTGCCTTGAATATTGACAAAACTGACATAATTGTTGCATCGACTGGTGTAATCGGTCAGCAGCTTGATGTTTCCCCCATAAAAAACAATATGCAAAAGCTTGTAGGGGAGTTAAACACTGACGGCAGCAATAATGCCGCTGAAGCGATAATGACCACAGATACACGCAAGAAGGAGCTTGCAGTTGAGTTTATGCTCGATGGCAAGTCTTGCAAAATAGGCGCAATTGCAAAGGGCAGCGGAATGATTCACCCGAACATGGCGACTATGCTATGCTTTGTCACAACCGACGTGGCTATTGAGCCTGAACTGCTTAACAAGGCGCTTAAAAAGGTGGTAAATCTAACGCTTAATCGCGTCAGCATTGACGGTGACAGCTCCACAAATGATATGCTTTCAATCCTTGCAAGCGGCGATGCAGGAAACAATAAAATCACCAAAGAGGGCAAAAGTTACGAGGTATTTGTAAATGCGCTTTATATCGTGCTTATGAATATTTCAAGGGAGATTGCAAGGGACGGCGAGGGCGCAACAAAGCTACTTGAGTGTATGTGCGTTGAAGCACCCACCGAGGACTGCGCTGTAAAAGTCGCAAAGTCCGTTATTTGCTCAAGCCTATTTAAGGCGGCGATGTTTGCCGCTGATGCTAACTGGGGACGTATACTCTGCGCAATAGGCTATGCGGATGCGCAGTTTGATATAAACAGGGTTTCAGTTGAGCTTGCATCAAAGGTTGGCAAGATTGTAGTCTGCCGTGATGGATCAGGAGTGCGCTTCTCTGAAGAAAATGCAAAGGAAATCCTATCCGAGGATGAGGTTAAGATAGTTATAAACCTGCATGACGGCGAGGAAAGTGCCGTTGCGTGGGGATGCGATTTGACATACGATTATGTGAAGATAAACGGAGCGTATAGAACCTAACAAATTTTGCGTTTCCCTAAAAAACGGAGGTAGAAACCATGGAAATACCTAATGATATTCGCTCAAGAGTTCTGATAGCGGCATTGCCGTATATTCAGAAGTACAGCGAAAAAATAGTAGTAATCAAATACGGCGGAAACGCAATGCTAAATGACAAACTAAAAGAAGCCGTTATGTCCGATATAGTGCTTTTAAGTGAAGTCGGAGTAAAGGTTGTGTTGGTGCATGGCGGAGGCCCTGAAATTACTGATATGCTTGGCAAATGCGGCATTGAAAGCAAGTTCATAGGCGGACTGCGCTATACCGACAAGGAAACCGCTGAAATCGTTAGAATGGTGCTTGCAGGCAAGGTAAATAAAGATTTAGTTTCTATGCTGTACGCAAGCGGAGGCGAGGCGATAGGTCTTTGCGGTATAGACGGGCAGTTGCTTGTTGCGCAAAAGCATGTGGGCGAGGTTGACTTGGGCTGTGTAGGTGATATAAAGCAAGTGAATACTGCTGCGGTGCTTAATGTGCTTGATAAGGGCTTTATCCCTGTAATTGCAACGGTTGCGGCAGGGGAGGATGGCACTGTCTACAACGTAAATGCCGACACAGCGGCATCATGTCTTGCAGCGGAGCTAGGTGCTGAAAACCTCATACTTATGACGGATATTAAGGGGCTGCTGCGTGACAAGGACGATGAAAACACCCTCATTCCAATAGTTCAGGTGAGCGAAGTTCCATACCTAAAAAAGCAGGGCATTATTTCAGGCGGTATGATTCCTAAGATTGATTGCTGCGTTGAGGCAGTACGACGAGGTGTTGCACAAACTAATATAATCGATGGCAGAGTGCCTCATGCAATCCTAATTGAGCTACTGTCAAAAGAGGGCTGCGGCACAATGTTCCTATAAAGCGGAAAGGAAGAAACTGTATGGAGTTTAACGATATTAAAGCAGCTGATTCTAAGCATATAATGAATACCTATGCAAGGTTTGACAGCTGCATTGTTTCAGGCAAGGGTGCGACCCTTACCGATATAAACGGCAAAACCCTCATTGACCTTACAAGCGGTATTGGTGTGAATAGCTTAGGCTATGGGGATGAGGGCTGGGTAAATGCGGTGAGCGCACAAGCTGCAAAGCTTGCCCATATAAGCAATTTGTACTATACACTGCCCGATGTGGAGCTTGCGGCACTACTATGCGAAAAAACCGGATACGATAAGGTCTTTTTCGCAAATTCCGGTGCGGAGGCAAATGAGGGCGCAATAAAGCTTGCACGCAAGTATAGCTACGACAAATACGGCAAGGGCAGAAGCACTATTATCACGCTTAAAAACAGCTTTCACGGCAGGACAATAACCACCCTTACCGCAACTGGGCAGGAGCAGTTCCACGACTTCTTTTTTCCCTTTACAGAAGGGTTTAAGTACG
>CAZLMF010000058.1:0-9621 GCA_964560565.1 uncultured Oscillospiraceae bacterium | reverse complement strand
CTATCTATGAGGTTTATTACGGATATGACCCCGAATTCACCGGTTGGGAGGGCGCACGCAAGCGTTATGTTGTCCTGCAAAAGGAAAACGGGCGATGGCTTGTTGCCGACGGCGGATTTTGGATGGATTTGTTTTAGTTTTTAAGCACGGTGTGCCAATGTGTTTGATGAGTAAAGGCCCTTACGTAGCCGTTGAAGAGTTAATTGAAGATTCAATGGGGGAGGACGAATCAATATGCGTAAGGCTTTTTATAGAGGGATTTTGCTATCACTTCTAGTAGCATTTATTTCCTCAGGGTTTAATGTTTATGCGGATTAGCATTGAGAATTCTTACATTGACGAAATATATTCATTTTATGATGGCACATTGGAATATGTATTACCGATATTCGATTCGCCCGGTTTTACTGAAAATAGCGGTGAATATAGAAAGGGGGATTTGATACTTAAAGACGATTACGCTTCAATTATGGAGAAGGCTTCGAGTATATGTCTAGCCAAATATGATGAGCCAACCACAGGTGGTGTATCTCCGAACACATCTGTAGTTATTAGTATCTTTGAATATATTCTATTAGCTTCTTTGAGTATATTTACAGCATTATTTTCTAAGCCTTTAAAAAACAGCATGTAACTTCTTTTAGTAGGATAATGTCAATTTCATTGCAATCAAAATGCAAAATTACTTAACCTAATGGAATTTTATTAAGGAGTTTCAGATTAACAATGAAGAAATGCAGCAAACCCTGCATGATTTATGCAAACAGTTTGATTAGACAACACAAATAAAACAAAGTCCACCTCACGGTGGACTTTGTTTTATACACACTTTTATTTTAGTGCTTTATTTGGTGACCCGTACGAGAATCGAACTCGTGATACCGCCGTGAAAGGGCGGTGTCTTAACCGCTTGACCAACGGGCCTTGTCGCAAGGATAGGCGGAATGCGCATTCCGCATCTTTGCCGGATAGAACTTCCTTGCTAATGGTAGCGGCAACTGGATTTGAACCAGTGACACTCCGGGTATGAACCGAATGCTCTAGCCAGCTGAGCTATGCCGCCATATTTAAACTACACAAAATTTTGTGTAGCTTTGCTATTATACTACATATATTTAAGCTTGTCAAGGGCTGTTTTCATTGTTTTTTGCAGATTTTGCTTCCATTTTATACTGTGGCGCCCCCGAAGCGTATCATGTCAAGAGCTGCTTTCGTGGGCATCGCCTTTGTAATATGCCTTTTTCGACCTTCTCCAACGGAATATATTATTACATCGCAGCTTTTACCCGCCCTACTTAAAATACTTTGCCTTGTTTCAAGCTTTGCAATTTCACTTAAGGGCAAAATTGCTGTGTGAAACCGAAACCCTGCTGCATAGCGAATAGTGAGCATACCCTCATTACAAGCCATTCCTGTTGTGCTAAACGCCACTATGCACGCTAAAAGCCACCATGCGCTTGGCAGCATTGCCATCCCCACAAAGAATTTAAGCAACTGCCCCCACTGCATAAGGGTTGGTATCCAAAAAGCATAAATTGCCGCAAGCCCAACGAAAAGGACAAGAGGCATACCCACATAGCGCCCTATGCCTATAAGCCTTGGTCGCAGTGTAATCCTTGACCTTTTAAACTCCGGCAAAAGCAGTTTTGCGGTGCTGTATGCCTCCGTTGCCGATGTAGCAGGGACTAATACGTTTATCTCATTTTTGCCTTTTCCGTAGCCTGTACAGCGCACATACACCGATGCTATTGAAAATAGCCTTGTAAGAAGTGTTTGCCTGAAGTCAACATAGGTTACATGCCTTGTATCAAGCATATAGCTTCGGTGGGTAAGCACTCCTGCATTTATGAGCAAATGCCTTCCCCTGCGCACCAAATGAAAGCGCATATGACGCAAAATACTGCTTATAAAGCCTGCAAGCCAGCCTATCATAAATACAGCTGAAACCGCAATTGCAATAGGCGGCAGTCCAACGTGTAAGGTGCTTGAAACATCTGCAAGAGTGTCAAAAAGCTCTTGGTCGAGCTTTTTGCCTAAAATAGCGCCTGCCTGTGACACAAGTGCGGACACAAAAAGCGCACCTGATAGTGTGCTTGATGACATAAGACTAAAAAGCACAAGGTGGTGCTTTGCTGGGGAGTATGCACGATTTGTAGCTTCCCTGTCCTTTATATCAAAGCAACGGCTATGAAGGCTTTCCTCAAGCTTTACAGCGTAGGAATTGGATATGGTGAGCCTTAAATCCGCACTCCTTCTTGCCCCTGCCATGGTTTCCGCCCTCACTCTTGCCACACCTAACATTCTATGCAAAAACGGTTGCTCAATTGACACGCTTGTAATTTGGGAATAGGGGATTGTTGAGCTTGACCTTGCTATAAATCCTCGCTCAAAATAGATGCCCTCTTGGGTTAGCATGAACTTAACATACCTCCATCTATATACTGCAAAGCTTATCAGCACAATTATAACCAAAATATCAAACCATGCGCCCTGCACCCAAGAGTACAAATCAAGCCCCACAGAAAGCAGTCCTCTTATAAGAGGGAAAAGCAGTATCCATAGCCGTCTTGAAGCGTTCTCCAGTATATTAAACGGGTGTTGTTTAAGCATTTCCCCTTTGCCTGATTGAGTTTTGCCTTTAATACGCATTTTATCCCCCTGTACACTATGAAAGCCTTGTCATTGCCGTTAGCAAATGCGAAAGCTCCTCCGCATTTCCCCTTGACAAAAAGGGGATTGTTATCCTCCCTCCTAATGCACGAATGATTATGAAATTAAGCCCTGTATACCTTGAAAGGGGCGACACCACCGTGGTTATATACTGCATTGCTTGGGCTTTCATATGCTTGCGTGTAATCTTTAGCACGCCAGTTTTAAGCATTACCCCTGTGTCAAATACATATACGCTCATTTTGCGAAAATACAAGGGCAGATAAACTAAGCATACAAGCAAAAGTACACCCAATAAAAACAGCAATACTGTCTGCTGAAGCTTTGGTATCAGCCTTAGCAACATAATTGCGCCAATGGATAGTATTGTGAAAACTATCAGACTTAAAAGCTGAATAATACGCAGTGCGGACTTTTCCGCTGTATATCTTTGTACTTGTATGTTATCAGCCCCTTATTTCCCCGCGGTTTTATTATAGTTGTGAACTCCATATATATAGTATATCAACCACTGTACTGTTTTAAAACAAAAAAGGGGTAATGAATACTTTGGAAATATTGAGCAGGCTCGCTTCCGCTGTTTGGGGTTATCCAACGATTTTTCTTATACTTGGGACGGGCGTATATTTTACCGCACGCCTGAAACTTTTTCAATTCGTGAAAATTCCCCATATATTCAAAAGCACTATTGCAAGTGCTTTAAAAGAAAAGCGCCATAAGTGCGCCGATAAAGGCTCTATAAGTCAACTGCAAGCTATGACTACTGCCCTTGCAGGCACAATAGGCACGGGTAACATTATCGGCGTCGCCACTGCAATTACAATAGGGGGCGCAGGTGCGGTATTTTGGATGTGGATTTCCGCTTGTTTTGGCATGATGACCGCTTTTGCGGAGAATGTGCTGGGTATTTACTTCCGCCGCAAAAACTCACAAGGTCAGTGGGAGGGCGGCCCTATGGCTTATATTGAGCATGGCGCAAAAAGCAAAGTACTCGCCTGCGTTTTTGCGCTGCTTTGTACGGGAGCATCCCTCGGTATGGGCAATATGGCGCAGGCAAATTCAATTTCTACCTCGCTCAATGTATCCTTTGGCATTCCTCAAGTGGTAACAGGTATAATATGCGCTGTACTACTAATACCATGCATTTTCGGCGGCATAAAGTCCGTCGGCAAGGTTACACAAGTCCTTGTACCCTTTATGGCAATTGCTTATATGCTAGGTGGGGTGGTAGTCCTTATTATGAACAGCAGTATGCTTTCCAATGCCTTTTCCGAAATATTTTCACAAGCTTTTAGCCTTGATGCCGCAGGAGGAGGTGCAGCAGGGACTATTATGTCTGCCGCCCTTAAAACGGGCTTTAAGCGTGGGGTTTTTACTAATGAGGCAGGGCTTGGCAGCTCCGTTTTAGCTCATAGCGCATCCGATACAAAAGAGCCTGTTGTACAGGGAATGTGGGCTATATTTGAGGTCTTTGTGGATACAATAGTAATGTGCACTTTAACCGCCTTAATAATTCTTACCACAGGAGCGCATAAGCTTAACCTCGATGGTGCTGAAATTGCCATTGCCGCATTCTCAAAAGGCTTAGGGGACTTTGCAGGGTATTTTATAAGCATTGCAATTTCGCTTTTTTCCTTTGCCACAATGCTTGGCTGGTCATTTTTTGGCACTCGAGCCTTTGAGTACCTTTCTAAAGGTAAAGCAGGGAAAGTTTACCCCATAGTATATCTTCTAGTAGTTGTCATAGGCGCAACAATTAAGCTTACCGTTGTTTGGGATATATCCGATATACTAAACGGTTTAATGGTTGTGCCGAATTTGCTTGCAGTAATAATGTTATCAGGCACAGTGCGTAAAATTACGCAAAACTATCTCCTTCGTAATGCCTCGAAAGCTAATCGCAAACTTAATAAAACTATAAAACCGCCCTTAATGCTGTCGCATTTTGACGATGATAAGACGGGTTAATACTCAATTGTGACTAGCCACTTTACCTGTATAGACATAAAAATGAGCGGTTCATAACCGCTCATTTTCTGTTTAAAGTTATTTGATTTTTTACAAGCTCAATGAGTTCAATCCTATTGTTTTGCACCTCTTGATTAGTCACCTGCTCAAGGCATAGGTTGAGCATTTCCCCTATTTCTTTACCTATAATCCCTAGGGTAATAAGGTCATTGCCGTTTATTGCAAGGGATTTAAGGCTCAATACCCCCTCCTGCTCAAGGATTTCCTCCATAACTCGCCGAATTTCGTTTATCTTCTCTTTTGTGCCATTTGCAAGGTCGGATTTTGCGCTGTTATCCGCAAGCATTACCTCTAAAAGGTCGTAAAGCCCCTGCTTGCCAAGCCTTGATAGCCATCTGCGCACTACACGCTTATCGGGAGGCAACTCGATACCATGCTTGTCTATAAGCTGCACCACCGCTTCTATGGTTTTGTTGTCAAAGCGCAGTCGCTTTAAGGCGGATAGGGCAAGCTGTGCGCTTATCTTAGCGTGTCCGTAGAAATGCCCTCTCCCTGTGCTGTCCACGCTGAAGCTTGACGGCTTTCCGCTGTCATGAAGCAGCACTGCAAGTCTTATGTTCAGGCTCTTAGGGGCAGCTTGCATAGCATCAACGCTATGGTCATAAACATCCCTGTTGTGGTAAGGATTATGCTGTGAAAACCCCATCATTGGCGCAAGCTCGGGCAAAATTACCGCAATTACATCGGAATATTCTTTTAGCACATTTGCGGCATTATCCCCCATTATAAGCTTGCAAAGCTCCACATTTATCCTCTCTGCGGAAACGCTTTGCAGCCCCTTTGCACAGTCTTTTATAGCTTGAGAAGTGGCGCTTTCAAGCTCGAAGCCAAGTGTTGAGCTAAATCTAAGCGCACGCATAACACGCAGTGCATCCTCTCTTAGGCGGTCGTGGGCATTGCCTACACAGCGGATTATTCCTGCATCAAGGTCAGCTTGACCACCGTAAGGGTCAAGAAGTCCCTCCCTTGCATTGTACGCCATTGCGTTGATGGTAAAGTCACGTCTGGATAAGTCAAAGTTCACATTACTTGTGAATGTCACGCTATCAGGGCGGCGCAAATCGGAGTAAGTACCGTCAATCCGAAAGGTAGTAATCTCGATTATCTGCGGTTTGTCATTTGATTTGGGTGAAAGGTTCACGCCAACTGTACCGTGGGCTATGCCTAGAGGGTAGGTTGTATGGGACGAGAACACCCGTAAAATATCCTCAGGCAGGGCGGAGGTTGAAATATCGTAGTCCTGCGGCGCTTTGCCCAAAAGGGAGTCCCTTACGCATCCCCCAACCATATATGCCAAAAAGCCATTGTCATGCAACTTTTCAAGTGCAAGCTCTATATGTTTAGGAATTTCAATTGTTTTCATTTTTTCCTCCGCATTTATTTATAAAAGTAGACGAAATGGACAAAATAGAGAAGTAGCTATTGTAATATTATAGCATAATAACAGCTATAATTCATTGCTTTTTTACAAATTATTTGCTATAATAATGAAATAAGCAATAGCTTTTATACTATATAATTTTATAGAACAACAAAACAAAGGAACTAAAAATATTGAAAGTAATTAAAAACATTGTGCTATTTTTAACCGCTTTATCAATCTTGCTCACCCTTACATCTTGCAAGGTCGATAAGGACGGTGAAATCTCATCCATTGCAACAGCCTCCGGAATAAGTTTTTACACAAGTGGCGAGAATGAAGAGTCAGCGGATGGCGAATCGGAATCCTCTGAGGAAAATGAATCAGGGGAATCAAGCGAATCCGATGAATCGAGCGATTCCGATGAATCCTCTGAGGAATCGGAACCCTCTGAGGAAAGTAAACCAGAATCCACAACTAAACAGCCCGCTACTACTACCACTACCACCGCTACTACCACCACACCTCGTTCTACCACTACCACTCCTGCACCTGCTCAAACCACAGTTGCAGCAGGGGACGGCGCATCTGCATCCGAGCAAGAACAGATAAACGAGGTAATAAGGCTTGTAAATATCGAGCGTGAGAAAAATGGGCTTTCAGCACTTAGCGGCAGCAACGTATCTCTATCAAATGCCGCACAGGAGCGCGCAAATGAGGTAGGAGGGCATTTCTCTCATACTCGCCCAAGCGGAAGCAATTGGGACACAGTCCTAAAGGAATATGACATAAGCTCATCAGCATGGGGCGAAAACATTGCCAAAGGGCAGAAAAACGCAGCCGATGTAATGGACGGATGGATGAATTCCGCCGGGCATAGGGACAATATCCTAAATCCTCGCTATACCCATATAGGTGTGGGCTATGATTCCCTCACCAAAGCATGGGTGCAAATTTTAGTCGGCTAAATAATTGACATAAATGATTTTGACAGGAAGATAGGGTGTTTAGTTTTGACAAAAGCTGGAGTTTTTTTAAGGCGGTATATGCATACCGCCCTAAAGCTGTTTGCAATGACAATGCTGCTTGTTGTTGCATTTACTGCTGCAACAATGTTGTTTTATTGCGTTATCAACCTCGGCACATCAGAAAATAATCGAATATCGCAAGAAGGCATTCTCGACCTTGCTCAGGAGCAAACCCTCGATGAGCTTGTATTGGTATCAGGGGAGTGGGAAGTGTTTAAGGGCGAGCGCTTAACTCCCTCACAACTTGCGGACAGGACAGCGGAATATGTATCCCTGCCGTATCTTACCGCTCCAACGGACAATTTGCCTGCGACTTTTAGGTTGAAAATCCTCACCAACAGCAATTCCGTGAGCAATAGTCCTGCCCTGTACATAAACAGCAAGCTCACCGATACCGACATTTACCTTAATGGGGAGCTTGTATGGAGCAGTGCCAATAAAAAATCGTCTGTTACGGCTCACGACAGGCTTGTATCCAACTTGCATCTAAGCCCTGACGGCGAACAGGAGCTTGTTATATCCACTTCAAACGGTCAGCTTTCCATGTTTCAAAGCAAGCTGAAGCTTGCAAGCTTTAATACCTTATCGGCTCATCTTGAAATCAATTATATAGTTAAATTCTTTCTTGTGGGAATTCTTGTTGTCTTCCTAGTTGTAGGGCTTAGCTTTATGTCCCTGCATTCACGCCATGTATTCATTTCAACCCTTGCGCTATTTGACTTTTTCATAATTGCAAGGACGCTTTTCTCCATGCCTGAAATGTATGAGGTGCTGTTTGCAATAGCAGGCAGGGAGTTCCTCCCTGCTGAGGTTGCCACAAGGATACTCATATTCTGCTACTTAATTGCTTGCATATTTGATTGCAGGCTAAGCTGTATGTTCTTCCGTATACCAAGCAGCTCTCTTGAGGTTGTAATGCGTCGCAGGGTGACAATTGCCCTTGCTGCACTTTCCCTCATTCTACCCTCAAGCCTTTTGGGGTTTAGGATTGCTATCATTGCTTTCTCCTCATGGTCACTTATAAGTCGGATTGTATGGGGAGTCCGCAGTCTGCGACATAACCATAACCTTTTTGACATCTTTAAAGCGGTGCGTGTCTTTGCTGTGGCGATAATCCTTGCTTTTGATTCACACTCTTTAACAGGATTTATCCCCGGATACGAGATTGTACTTTATTTGTACTGCTCCATTACCGTTGTGCACCTTATTATGCGCCTATGGAACAACTTCAAAACCTATGTTCAAGCAAATGAGCTTAATCAAAACCTAGAAACCTTGGTTGATAAGCGCACCGCACAGCTTACTGAGGCAAATGAGAAGCTTGCAAAGCTTTCAATCCACGATCCTCTTACAGGGGCGTTTAATCGCTTGCACTTTGAGAATCGAATTGATGCTATTTTGCGCCACTCAGAAAACCCAGAAAGCATCTGCCTTGCTATCTTAGATATTGACCACTTTAAAGATGTAAACGACAGCTTTGGTCACGATGCTGGTGACGAGGTGCTAAAGCATTTTGTGCGCATTATACAAGCAAATCTTGCGCAGTCTATGAGCCTATACCGAATAGGGGGAGAAGAATTTGTTGTTTTCTCCCATACTAATTCCCCTTATGAGTTTATAGAGTGCATGGAGCAAATTCGCATTATTATAAGCCATAACTTCTTCCCCCATGAAAAGCAAGTCACCGCAAGCATTGGTGTTTCAGTCTACCAACCCGGCTACACCCTTAAATCCATGCTAAAGGAGGCGGACACCTGCTTGTACGAGGCAAAGAACTCAGGCAGAAATAGACTTATTCATCATGCGCAGTTTATAACGGAGTAACTTTATACGGCAAAAAACGCAGCGTTTAGCTGCGTTTTTTTCCCTTTTTTCTTTACTTTCCGCTTAGAGTGAATATAATCCATATTACTGCCATTATCACCGGTTGGTGCAAGAGGTATATCCACATTGTTTTTCTACCCACAAAAGCAAGTGGTTTGCAGTGGGTTGCGTAAAACCACTTTGGCATTGTACCGCCTTTGAGCAGTACACCGAAGTAGCTGCCTGCAATGAATAGGAATAACCACGGCAGCAAGGGGAAATAGTCGGAGGATTGAAAGTTGTAGCCGTAAAAGCCTAAGGGGTACATTACACCTGCCTTATAAAGTTCGATGGGGTATTCAAGCTTAAATAAGCCTTTGATGCCGAAGAAACCGTCAATGGTGTTGTAGAAAAGCACAAACAGCACGCCAAATACCGACATTCCCACAAGGGGCGAAAACTTGTCAAGTAACACCTCTACAAGCCCGAATATTATCATTGCTGTTCCGAGCATGTGTAGTATCCCAAAGCGCACTATCTGGTCAGGTGCAAATAGCCCTGTCACATAGGTGATTATAATGCCTGCTCCTAAGCATAGGATTCCACGCTTTAGGTTGTTGCGTGAATATCGGCAAGCCGCACCCGAGATAAATATAAAAGCTCCTGCAAATATCGCCTGCAGAGCATCAAGCAATGGTGTCCCAAATAAAGGCACATCCATCTCAAAAATCA
>CAZLMF010000057.1:0-9641 GCA_964560565.1 uncultured Oscillospiraceae bacterium | reverse complement strand
GGAGTTAAGAGTGAAAATGGATATTACCTTATCAGCAGAGCTGGGAGGGTGATTGAAAAGGATTTGGACAACCCCCCTGAAAAGGTGATAACATTTCATGGCTATGAGCCTGTTGAATGCGGGCTTGGGGACACGATAAAATCCGCACAAACGCTAAAACAGGGTTTGATATTCGATATAACAGATGCAATCAATAGCGCAGGACTTGTTGGAGTTAAATCAGCGGATATTACCGATAGGCTCAATATGGTGCTTAATTTCGAGGATAGAGTGACTGTCGAGATTGGAAGTCCGTCGGAGCTTGTATATAAGGTAACCTTTGCAAGAGAGCTGCTTTTCAATGAGATTGAAACTAATGAAATTGGGGCGATAAACTTCCATAGTGGCGGGGCATCATTTTTGCCAAGCCATGACACAATTATCACCACCGATCAAAGCGATTCTGAGGCTGATGAAACAACAAGTACAGAGGCTGAAAGTGACGAAGGTAATTAAAGCGAATAATTGTGAGATAGATAGCAATAAAGTCTATTATTTACAAAATAATGCTAATGATTATGTAAGTATATGGGATATTGATGAGATGTGGAGAAAAACCAGTAAAACATTTGCGAAAAATCGAATATTTTTCGCATAACGTATTGATATTTATACAAAAATCTGTTAAATTAGAAGTATACATCTGCGTACATCTTGTGTTTATTTGCGCAAATTGATAGGAGGACTACAAAATATGAACATAACGTTTGATGAGGATTTTGATCACGGCGTTAATATAAAAGTAATCGGCGTTGGCGGAGGCGGCGGGAATGCACTTAACTGCATGGTCACCTCCGGTATCAAGGACGTTGAATACATATCAGTTAATACTGATGACCGTGCGCTTCGTCAGTCAAAGGCGACACAGCGAATCCAAATCGGCGCTAAGCTCACTAAGGGTAGAGGTGCTGGTAATAAGCCTGAGGTTGGTGAGCGCAGTGCACAGGAAAACCGTGAGGAAATTTCAGCTGCTCTTAAAGGGGCAAATATGGTCTTTATCACCGCCGGTATGGGGGGTGGCACAGGCACAGGTGCTGCACCTGTTGTTGCGGAGATTGCACAAGAGCTTGGAGTGCTTACTGTTGGCGTGGTAACAAAGCCTTTCCGCTTTGAGCGTGAGCAGAAAATGACGCAGGCTGAGCGTGGAATTGACGAGCTTAGCAAGCATGTTGACGCTCTTGTGGTAATCCCTAACGAGAGGCTGCTTGTAGGCTCAGAAAAGCCCTTGACAATGAAGGAGTCCTTTACGCTATCCGATGATGTGCTTTGGAAGGCTGTAAAGAGTATTTCTGACCTTGTTCAGATTGATGGCTACATTAACCTTGACTTTGCAGATGTTGAAACCATAATGAGAAATGCCGGCTACGCACATATGGCTATGGGTAGCGGAACAGGTAAGAATAAGGCTGAGGAAGCGGCTAATGCGGTTATTTCAAGTCCGTTGCTTGAAACCTCTATTGCAGGCGCAGGCAAGATTCTTGCAAACCTAATTATTTCCGAGGATGTGCTAAGCGAGGACGTTGCAAAGCTTTCAGATATGATTACCGAGGCTGCGCAGCCTGATGCTGAGATTATCATTGGTACTGCTTTTGATGACACGCTAGAGGATACAATGCAGATTACTGTTATTGCTACTTGCTTTAAGGATATGCCTCTAAACGTAAAGGCTGGAGCGATAGATGAGGAGACGCCTGAGGAGGAGCAACCTCAAGAGGAGAACAAGACAGGAGCAACCTCGCTGCTTGACAATGATGACAGTTTTGCACAGATTATGAGGCTGTTCAAGGACAAGACCTGAAAATATCATGAGTAATTAATTAAGCCGTGGGATAATAACCTCACGGCTTTTTCATTTTAGGTGGAATTTGCCCGTAAAAGCGCAAATAGGTTCTGATTGCTTAACATTTCACTGAAAGCGTTTATTTTACGTCAGATATGTTAGCAAGGCTATTGATTTCTTAGGTTTTTATGGTACAATATAAGTTAGGCTAAAGCTTAAAATTTTAAAAGGAGCGTGTGCAATGAGCCCCGACCCATATGGGAGTAGTCGAATACATATTTATATCAGTGTAAGGGCAGCTTTGTGCATGTAACAGCATTGCCCTTATGCGGATTTGTCCGTTTTGTGCGGATAATTCTACAAAGGAGGTAATGCAAATGATACAGTTTTACAAAAACATTAACAATGTGCTTACAAGTATTGACAAGATTGAGGAGGGCTGCTGGGTAAATGTTACAGCACCCACTGAAAGCGAAATTATGCAGCTTGTAAGCGAGTATGGCTTAGACCAAGGCTTTGTCCACTCGTCACTTGACGAGGAGGAGAGTGCCAGAATTGAAAATGAGGACGATCAAGTTCTTTTAATTTTTGACTATCCGGTGGCTGATAAGACAGAAAAAGCAACTCAGTATTTAACCATGCCTATGGGTATAATATTAACTGATACGAATGTTTTTACAATTTGTCTGCGTGAGAATGTGGTGCTAGATGAGATTGCGAAGGGTGTAGTCCGCAATGTGCAGACACATATGAAAACACGCTTTGTATTTACAGTACTGTTTAGGATTGCAAGCAGGTATTTACAGTATCTTAAGCAAATTGACAAGATGTCAAACTATGTGGAAAAGCAGCTTCACAAATCCCTTAAAAATAAAGAGCTTATTCAGCTTTTAGGGCTTGGGAAGTCATTGGTCTACTTCTCGACTTCTTTAAAATCCAATGAGAGTGCTCTTGAAAAGCTATTGCGTGGGCGAATTATAAAGCTTTATGAAGATGATCAGGATTTGCTTGAGGACGTTTTGATTGAGATTAAACAGGCAATAGAGATGTCACATATATATTCAAGCATTTTGTCCGGCACAATGGACGCATTTGCGTCAGTTATTTCGAATAACCTTAATATAGTGATGAAAACCCTGACGATTATCACAATCCTCATGGCAATTCCCACTATTGTATATAGCTTTTACGGAATGAATGTCGAGGGCCTGCCCTTTGCAGGAAATCCGATGTTTGCGTTATTGCTTTCTGTTGTGGTAACAGTAGTGGCTGGGTTAGTGCTTTCAAAGAATAATATAAATAAGTAAAAATGCAGTCGGCAAGTTGCATCATATATGCCTATATTGCGATTTATTTTTTAACGTGCTATACTTAACAGTGACTAAGCGCGCTTGTAAAGCGTTTATTAATTGAGTTTCACACACTACTATGGAGGTAAGATATGGAGAATGGCAGCTTTTTTAAGACGGCAACCTTTGGTGGTTTTGAAAAAAAGGACGTACTAAATTATGTAGATGAATTACACAGAAAAATATTTAAGCTAGAAGGCGATGTAGCCAAGCTTATTGAGGACAATGAAAATCTAATCGCAACCAACACACAGTTAGTTGCTGATACAGACAACCTAAAAGCTGAGCTTGAGGCAGCAAAAGCTGCACCTGTACAGGAAGCCGACCAGGGCGTTAAAACAACCCTTATCGAGCGCGATCAACGCCTTGCACAGCTTACAGCAAAGCTCGAGGAACAGCAAAATTATGCAGCGGCAAGAGAAAGTCAAATTATTGAGCTTAACACTCGCCTTGCCCAGTCAGAGGCAAAGTTTGAGCAGATGAGCAAGCGTGCCGCTAAGTATGATGAGGCATCTATTGAAGTGGGGGCGGTGTTGGTTGATGCACGCCGTTCAGCTGACCAGATTATCTCGCAAGCGCAAAAGCAAGCTCAGGAGCTTACAGGGGAGTCACAGCAGTATGTAAGCCAGATTGAGAGCAAGCTTGAACAGCTAAAGTCAGCGGTTGAGGAAATCAACAGCAGTATAGAGGACAATATGCGCAGACAGGTCATTAGAAATGAGTCGATAATTGAGCTTATTGAGTCCGCTGCAAGCACAGTAAAGACAAAAAAGTATGACACTGCTCAAGATTGTGAGCAAAGTACTAAAGAAGAAAAGCAGGAAGAAGTTGCTTCCTTCGAGGGCTTTGACACTTGGAAGCCTGAGAATGTTGACGAGAATATATTCAAGTAAGCGGAGAAAAATAACAGATGATTTCATTAACGACACAAGAGCTTACGAAAGCGGCAAAAACACTTCGTGCAGGCGATAGAATTTTACTTTCAGGTGACGTTTATACCGCTCGTGATGCGGCGCATAAGCGCTTTGAAGCACTCCTTGACAAAGGAGAAAGCTTGCCCTTTGAGCTTTTAGGGGCGGCGATATATTACGCAGGTCCAACAGCCGCAAAGCCAGGAATGCCCATTGGCTCATGTGGCCCTACCACCTCAAGCAGAATGGATTTATATTCCTCAAGGCTTGTAAAGCTCGGGCTTACCGCAATGATTGGCAAGGGTGAGCGCAGCGATGATGTCATGAAGGCTATATGTGAGAATGGTGCTGTTTACCTTTGTGCAACAGGAGGGGCAGGTGCTCTAGCTGCACGCTGTGTGCAGGAATGCAAGGTAGTGGCATTTGAGGATTTGGGTTGTGAAAGCGTCAAGCGACTTCGCATAAAAGAGTTTCCACTGGTTGTTGGATGCGATTGCATGGGTGGGAATGTCTTTGCTCGCAAGTGAAATTTATTATGGTAAAACAAATGGAGGATATAAGTAAAAGAATTTTATAGAAAAAGCTTGACAAAAAATGAAAATGCGGTTATGATTACAATAACGCAAAACAGTATCTGTCAAAGTGGGATGAATAGTAAATGAAAACTAACCTTGACAACTTGATGCGTCTGGACGATGAGCAGCTATTATCACTCGGTGATAACGGCGATGAGGTCATCACTGTCCTAATTACACGCTATATGGGTATTATCTCTTATAAAGCGGGTATAATGTCTGCTGTAAGTGCAGATACAGAGGACTTAATGCAAGAGGGTATTCTTGGGCTAATGGACGCAGTTAGGACTTATAATCACGAAAAGGGTGCGAAGTTTTCCACCTACGCCAGTGTTTGTATCTCTAACCGAATGAAGACAGCTCTTACTAAAAGCAGTAAAAAGGATATTCCAGCAGAGTTTATTTCAGAGCAGCTTGATGGATTGTCAAACCATAAGGATAATCCAGAAAAGATTCTTATAGCAAAGGAAAAGGCACAGGAAATTAGCGAGATTTTAAGGCAAAACTTATCACTGTTTGAGCGTGATGCTCTAATGTTATTCCTAAACGGAAGCAGTTATGAGCAGATAGCGCAGCAACTTATTACCTCTCGAAAATCCGTGGACAACGCTTTGCAAAGGGCGCGAAGAAAGCTTAAGTCAGTCTTTTGACGCCAATGATTGTTCTCAACAGCGATGCTGTTAAATATTTGACCGGGTAGCTTAATTCTAAGAGCGTTGTTTTTGCAAAGGTGTCGGTGGGAATCCGACCGAGGTCCACAAATTTTTTAAGCGAGGTATAAAACATGTATTCAGACAAGACACTAGCATGCAAGGAATGCGGAAACGAATTCGTTTTCACAGCAGGAGAGCAGGAGTTCTACGCAGAGAAGGGCTTCGTAAACGAGCCACAGCGCTGCAAGAATTGCCGCGACTCACGCAAATCAGCTTCTAAGGCTGACAGAGAGATGTTCACCGCAACTTGTGCTTCATGCGGCGCAGATGCAAAGGTTCCATTTAGACCACGCGAGGACCGTCCTGTATACTGCAGCGACTGCTTTGCAAAGATGAAGGAAGACTAGTTTTCCCAAACCCCGACGAAAGTCGGGGTTTTTCTTTTATATTGATTTGATTACATATTGACCTCTTGCAATTTATGTGCGAAGTGAGTATAATATAAGAAACATAATGAAAATTCAGGACAAGTATTAACTGGATGGAGGAATTAAAATGGAAATCACTAAAGACACAATAATTGGGGATATCCTTGATTTTGATACTGGGACTGCTCCCTATTTCCTTGAGATGGGCATGCACTGCTTAGGTTGCCCTGCATCAAGGGGAGAATCACTTGAGCAAGCTTGCATGGTGCATGGTGTAGAGCCGCAGACTCTAGTGGAAAAGCTGCAGGCATACTTTGCATCAAAGTAATAAAGCTGTTATGCTTTGTGTTTGTAATTGTATTTGTATTTAGCCTGCCCGAAAGCAAAGGTTATGCTATGCATGACTTTAGTGCCTTCGGGTATTTTTTTGGAGGTACGCAATGCTTGATAACAGACTAAGTGCAGTGGCGCAGTTTGTGCGAAAGGGCAGCTTTGTTGCAGATATTGGCACTGACCATGCGTTTTTGCCGATTTATCTTATTACCCAAGGGATTTCTTCGGAGGTTATTGCAACGGATATAAATGAAGGACCTTTGAAAGCTGCGCAACACAACATATTGTCAAGTGGGCTTGAAAATCGAATTATCTTGCGCAGGTGTGACGGACTAAATAGCGTGACAAGCAAGGTGGACGATGTTATTATAGCAGGCATGGGCGGGGAGCTGATACTTTCCATTGTAGAAAGCGCCTCATGGCTTAAAAATCCCGATAAACGCTTAATTTTGCAACCCATGACACAAGAGCATAAGCTAAGGCAGGGACTATGTGGAATGGGGTATAAAATAGAGCGTGAGCACTGCGCAACACAGCAGGGCAAAGTCTACTGTATAATGTGTGTGAGTTATAGCGGCACACCGATGAAAGCCGACATGCTTTATTCCTATGTGGGGGAGATGCCCAGCGGCACAGGGCAGGTGCAAGAATACTTAACTAAGCAGGCAAGCACCCTTGCAAGGGTGGCGGTAATGCTTGGGCAGTCAAAAGCTCATGAGGATATTGCGAGAGCTCGTGACTATTATTTGGTTGCACAGAATATTTTAAGAATAATAGGAGATTTGAAATGATTAAAGTATCTGATATATATAACTTCATTGACGAGCTTGCGCCATTTGAGTATGCGAAAGCAGGCGATGACAATGTGGGATTGCTTGTGGGGGATATGGATTCGCAAGTAAATAGTGTGCTGCTTGCCCTTGATATTACTAATGCGGTGGTGGCGGAGGCGGCGAAGGAGGGTGCGCAGCTTGTGATTTCGCACCATCCTGTTATTTTTGACCCACTATATAGTTTGCAAGCTACAAGCCCTGTTTATGGGCTTGTAAAAGAGGGAGTTGCGGCTATATGCGCTCATACTAACCTTGACATGGCAAAGGGCGGCATATCGGACATTATGGCGGAAATGCTTATGGTTACCCCATGCGAGGTGATTGAGGTTGTATCTCAAAGAGCAGGGGAGAAAATCGGCTTTGGCAAGGTATGCAAGCTTTCGACCCCTCATACACCTTCTCAGCTTGCGAAAAGAGCGCAGGCAGTGTTTGGTAACACTGTAGTGCGCTATACGGAGGGCGTAAACAAGCAGATTACAAAGATAGGGCTTTGCTCAGGGGCAGGAGGCTCTATTGTGGGACTTGCAGTAAGCCTTGGCTGTGATGCCTATATAACAGGGGATGTAAAGCATGACCAGTTTATAGATGCGTTAAATTTGGGAATCACTTTAATCGATGCAGGGCATTATCATACCGAGGTAATATTTGCAGAATATATTAAACGAATGCTAAATAAAAAATTCCCTCAGCTTGAGGTGAAAATTGCGGAAAGCTGTGTGGATCCGGTGAAATATATAGTTTAGCAAAAAAGGATTGGGGTATTATGGCACTTGATGGGGCGTTTCTATACTGCTTGCGCATGGAGCTTCAGGGGCTTATAGGCGCAAGAGTTGATAAAATATATCAGCCCTCGAGGGATGAGCTTATTCTGTCGCTGCGTGTACAGCGCACAGGCATGGAAATCATGAACCTGCAAAGCAGCGCAGCGCGCCTGTTATTGTCGGCAAATGCAATGAGTGCAAGAGCGAGCCTAACTGAGGTGGAATTTGAAAATCCAAAGCAACCCTCAATGCTTTGTATGCTGCTTAGAAAACATATTGGGGGCGCAAGGCTTACAGCCATTCGGCAGGAGGGGCTTGAGCGCATACTTTTTATTGATTTTGAATGCTTAAATGAGCTTGGAGATTTTGTTACGGTCACGATAGTTTGCGAGATAATGGGCAGGCACTCTAATGTGATTGTTGTGGGTGAAAACGGCCGCATAATCGACTCGATTAAGAGAGTTGACGAGGAAATGTCAAGCGTGAGAAGGGTTTTGCCGGGGGCGTTGTATGAACTGCCGCCCAGACAGGATAGGCTTAACTTGTTAGAGTGCGATGAGACGCAGATTAGGCAGGCGCTGGATAGTGCGCGTAACGATAAGCTCCATAAAAGCTTGATTGGTATATTTGAAGGCATTTCGCCGATATTTGCAAGGGAATGTGCGCTTTATAGCGCAAGAGATGTCGATGTGGCAAAGGATGAGCTTACAGAGGACAATAAGCAAAGGCTTATTTTTTACCTAAAGCAAGCCAAGGAGCAAATCCTAAACAAGCCGAAATATACCCTTGTAGCTGAGAGGGACGGAAAGCCACGGGATTTTTGCTTTGTTGATGTGGTGCAATACGGCACTGCAATGATAAAAAGTAATTTTGACAGCGCATCAAAGCTATTAGAGCAGTTTTATTCCCAGCGTGATAGGGTTGACCGAATGCGTCAACGTTCACAGGATCTGCTGAAGCTTTTAGTCAATGCAACCGAGCGAGTGCGTCACCGCATTGAAAGTCAGCGCATAGACCTTGAGAAATGCGGCGAAAGAGATAAGCTCAAGATTTTCGGCGATTTGATAAATGCGAATATTTACAGGCTTGAAAATGGGCAAAAGCAAGCAAGCCTTGAAAACTTTTATGATAGTGGTGAGGTTGTAAACATACCACTTGACCCAAGGTTATCACCGGCACAAAATGCACAGCGATATTATTCGGAGTACCGCAAGGCAAATACAGCTCAAAAAAAGCTAACGGAGCTTATTGCCCAAGGTGAGCAAGAGCTAATTTACCTTGACAGCGTGTTTGATGCGCTGACAAGGACACAGGGTGAAAGTGAACTGCTAGAGATAAGGGAGGAGCTTGCGGAGCAGGGCTACCTAAAGCGCAGCAAGAAAGCAAGCAAAATGTTGCGTGCTCAGCCTCCAATGAAATACACCTCAAGTGACGGTTTTACCATTCTAGTGGGGCGTAACAATAAGCAAAATGACCGACTTACCACTAAGGATGCACATTCCACCGATATATGGCTGCACACTCACAATATCCCCGGCAGTCATGTTATTATAGTGACACAGGGGGAAAATCCCCCGGATAGCACTATTATGGAAGCGGCAATGCTTGCGGCACTTCATTCAAAGGCATATAACAGCGCAAAAGTGCCTGTTGATTACACGCAGGTGAAATTTGTGAAAAAGCCAAACGGCGCAAAGCCCGGAATGGTGATATTTGCAAACAATAAAACGATTTATACCACACCCGATGAGGGAATGGCAAAGAGTCTTAAATAGCATAAGGAGAGGGCAAGAAATGAGAAAAGAGCTTGAAAAGCAATATAATCCGAGGGATTTTGAGGACAGAATATATGCGCAGTGGCAGGATAAGGGCTACTTCCACGCACAGGTGGATAAGGACAAAAAACCATATACAATAGTGATGCCTCCTCCTAATATTACAGGGCAACTTCACATGGGGCATGCGCTTAACAATACCTT
>CAZLMF010000056.1:4089-9970 GCA_964560565.1 uncultured Oscillospiraceae bacterium | reverse complement strand
AACACGCTTGAGGGAGCTTTTAGCTCTTGTGTGTGGAACGTTTGAGTAATGGCGCACAGATTGCAATTCTCTGAGCCAAGAACTAGACGCTAGTAACAACAAAACCGCTGGCTTAATAAAGCCAGCGGTTTTGAGGAGTATATCAGAAGTATCGACTAGTCTATAATTCCATTTTCCTTTAGAAAGTCCTTGGCTGTCTTAGCAACATCCTCGCCGTCAATATCAACCTTATAGTTTAGGTTCATCATTGCTTCATCGTCGATTAGCCCCTCAAGCTTATTTAATATTTCCTCAATCTCAGGGAACTTCTCAAGGGTTTCGTTTCTAACAATAGGTGCGGCGTAGTAGGGAGGGAAAAATCCCTTGTCATCCTCCAGCACCTTTAGGTCATACTTTTTAATTGCTGCATCCGTTGAAAAAGCGTCCGTAACGTCCATGTCACCTTTACCCATTGCCTCATACTTTAGCGCAACGTTCATCTTGTTAGGCTCGCCCTTAAAGGTAAGACCGTATGCTTCAACAAGCCCTTCAAAACCGTCTTGCCTGTTAAAGAATTCATGCTCAGCACCAAAAACTAGGTTTTCGGATATTGCTACAAGGTCACTGAAGGTTTCCACTCCGTATTCCTCATAAACCTCCTTGCTCACAGCAAGGGTGTAGGTGTTGTTTAGCCCAAGCTCCTTTAACCACTTAATATTAAACTGCTTATCAAATTCCTTTGCAACAGTGTTGTACGCCTCATCAGCATCGCTAATAACATCCATTTTAAGCTCCGCTGTAAGAGCTGTTCCGGTATATTCGGGGTAAATATCAATATCCCCATTCTTTATACCCTCAAAGCAGACATATGTGCCCCCTAGATTAAGCTTTCTGTCAACTTTATAGTCTGTGTTCCCCTCAATAGCCTGCGCAAAAATCTCTCCTAAAAGGATATTCTCAGTAAAATCCTTTGAGCCTACAACAATGGTTTTTCCACCCGAGCAGCCTGTAAGCCCTATTGTTGCTGTTCCTATAATTGCCGCTGCTATAATAAGCGACATCGCTTTTCTTAATATCTTCATGTAATTCCTCCAAAATTTTATTTTGCTCTTTTAACGAGCCTTTTTTCAACCTTTGACATAAGAATGTCAAAGAGAAGCGCCATAATTACAACAGGGATTGCCCCTGTAAGAATTCGTCTCATATCCATGGACTGTATACCTCTGTAAATGATTTCGCCAAGACCTCCTGAGCCTATCAGAACACCCATTACAGCAACTGAAAGGGAGTTTACAAGGGCGATCTTTATCCCTGAGAAGATAAGAGGGAATGAAAGGGGAATTTCCACCTTGAAAAGCCTTTGCATTTTTGACATTCCCATGCCCCTTGCCGCATCCTTTAAGTGCGGCGAAACAGCCTTGAGTCCCGTATAGGTATTTCGTACAATTGGCAGCAGTGCATACAAAACAAGTCCCACTATCAATGTAACATCACCCAGCCCAAACACTATCATAAGCAGTGCTAAGAGCGCAAGCGAGGGTATCGTCTGCATTACCTCAGCAAACCAAAGTATTACAGAGTCTAAATACTTCACCCAATAGGCGATTACGCCAAGCAATACACCCAATATAACTGCAATTACTATTGCAATTGACACGAGCGCAATATGCTCAGCTATTCCTGCGAATAGATTACTCATGCTTTCACCCCCCTAAGTCCTCGAGGCGTACAAAGCTTTTGAAAAAGCCCAAGCAGTCCGCTTAAAATAAACGCAAGTATTGCAGAAGGGATAGCGCCTGCTAGAATATAGTTGGTATTGTAGGTTGAAAGCCCTGTCCAAATAAGGTCTCCCAGTCCTCCCCCTCCTATAAGTCCAGCAAGAGTCGCCCAACTGACTATATAAACCGTAGAAAGCCTAATTCCGCTTATAATAGTGGGCAGTGCAAGGGGCAATTCTACCTTAAATAATGTCTGCATCCTTGTCATGCCAATCCCCTTTGCAGCGTCTTTGCAACCCTTATCTGCCTCAATAATGCCTGTATAGGTATTGCGTAAAATAGGCAATATTGCGTATAGTGTAAGCACAATTACCGACGGCAAAAAGCCAATTCCGATAAGTATCAGTGCAAATCCTAACATTACAAGCCCGGGGATAGTCTGTATCGTGCCTGTAAAAGCAAGCACAAAGGGTGCAATTTTCTTGTTCCTTGTAAGGAAAATTCCAAGAGGGATTGCTATAATAATTCCCGCCGCTACGGATATGCTCACAAGCTCAATATGCCGCAATATACTACGCAAAACCTCATTGTAGTTCTTTGTTATAAAGTCTATGAAGCTCATGATGACAACTCCCCCCATAGCGCAGCGCCAAGAGCCTTAGCCATACTGGTTCTGGTGATAAGCCCAGCAACAGTTTGGTCGTCATTAAGCACGATGACATAGTTTGATGAAGATGCAAGCAGCTTATCAAAAGCGGCATGGGCATCCTCTTTCCTGTTTGAGGTAGCAACATTTTCGGTGACAAGCTCCGCAATTTCCTTACCTGCCTTGCCGCGAGCCTTAATGTCCTCAATAGTCACAGTGCCTGCATAGGTATCATCCTCATTTACAACCACAAGGGAGTTCACATCCCTGCTGCCCATAAGCTTGATACACTCAAGGGTTTTACTGGTTTTTGTCACTTTAAGCACCTTGGTTTTCATAAAGTCCTCTGCTAAAAGCTCAACGGTATTGCCGTTATTCATATGCTTGCCCAAGAAGCTTTCAATAATCGCGTCGGCTGGGTTTTGAAGCATCTCCTCAGGGGATGCCATTTGAATAATCTTACCGCTGTCCATAAAGATTATGGTGTCTGCAAGTCTTAGTGCCTCATCCATATCGTGGGTAACGAATACAATAGTCTTTTTAAGCTTTTTTTGGATGCGCTTAATCTCCTCTTGCAGAGAATCGCGCGTAATGGGATCTAGAGCACCAAAGGGCTCATCCATTAAGACTATCGGCGGCGAGGCTGCCAGTGCTCGAAGCACACCAATTCGTTGCTGCTGCCCGCCTGAAAGCTCTGATGGGTACTTGTGAGCATTTTCTTCATAGGGCATATCGACAAGAGCTAACAGCTCCTCCACAATTTCCTTGCACCTTTCCTTTGGATACTTTAGCAGCTTTGGAACAATGGAAATATTCTGCCCGACAGTCATATTTGGGAATAGCCCTATCTGCTGAATAACATATCCGATAGTCCTCCTAAGCTCCACAGGGTTCAGCTTTGAAATATCCTTGTCGCCGATAAAGACCTTTCCCTTATCTGGGCTAATGAGCCTGTTTATAGTCCTTAGGGTTGTGGTTTTACCGCAACCGCTAGGGCCGATTAAAACGACAAATTCACCCTGCTTTATTTCGAAGCTTAGGTCATCAAGAATTTTAGTTTTACCATAGCTCTTACTGACATTTTGAAATTTTATCATGCCTTGTCCACTTTCTTTCTTTGTATTTTACAGTTTCTTGCTTTTTTATATTTATAAAAACTGACAACTTATTATAACACATAAGTTGGCAGTTTGCAAATCGCATAATTATAGCACCCAAGCTCACGATGAACTTGGGTGCTAGGTTTCATATATTTTCAGCTAGCTAGCCGTTTACATAATCCGCAACCGCTTGAATACTACTTATATCCCCCACAAAAACAATGGTATCTTGCACCTCAAAGGTCACATAAGGGCCGGGGGAAAGTATAATCTTGTCCCCTCTTCTAATGGCGATTACTGTCGCCTGTGTCTGCTGCCAGAAGTTGACCTCTGCAAGGGTTTTTCCTATAATAAACGAGTTTTCAAGGATGTCCACTTCATAGTTGTTGAAGGGGCTTGCTTCGGAAAACTTCTCATTCATGCGTATTATCGCCTTGGAGGCATCTATTATCTGACGGTTTATGGTTTCCTGCTCCTTTATAAGGTTTAGGAGTTTTTTACGCATGGAATGGATATTCTTTTTTGCACCAAAACGTTCAACATAGAGCTTTGCGTTTTCAGCCGAGCGTATAATAGCGCCGCTATTTTGCTTTACCTCAACAATATCCATATCCTCTAACAGCTTCATTGCCCTGCGGATAGTTTCAGGTGATACCCCATATTCAGATGCCATAATCGACCTGCCGTAAACCTTTGTGTTTTCTTTTAAGTCGCCTTTGGCAACCCTCATGGCTATATCAAGGGCAATTTGAGCATATACTGGGGGGATAATATCGTTATCCATTGCTTATCACCTTTCATTGTATCAATAAGTCAATTATAGCTTTACTTATGTTGAAAAGCAAGTAAGTTATGGATAGCGTATACCTAGTACGCAAACTAGTAAACTAGTAAAAAAGTGACCTAGCAATAACTAGGTCACTTTTATTTGTACTTGTTTATTTATACTCAATTCTAAAGTTTGAGAATTCGGCAGTGTTGTTGGCGTCCTTATCATATGCGTATAAGCCTATAAACACGCCCGTAAAGCCCGTTGCGACTTCAGTGGAAAGATATCTTGTCTGCGCTGAGCCTAGGTAAACCTTTTCGCCGCCCTGTGAAAGAGAGAATGCATATCCATAGTTATCAGCGTTTATAATGAGCTTTGCGCTGCCTATTTTTATTGCATAGGACTTCTCCACTGACTTTATATCCCCTACGTTTAAGCGCTCAATGACCTCATATCCGCTGTCTGTCTGTCTTATAGCCAAATCATAATGATGGTTTTCGTCCATGTAGATTGTGATACCAGCCTCGCCCTTGTCAATGCTAACGTCGCACGTGATTTCCGCCTTGAAATCCTGCTGGCGAATGCCTATAAAGGTCGGGGAGTCAGCCTTATCAAGGGAAATATCCGTGCCTCTAAGGATAGCCTTGTCTTTCTCTAGGGTGTAGTTGTCCATATTGGGTATGCGCAAATGGCACCACTTGATTTTCCAATCGGTGTTCTCAAATGTAATATCATCAAGCTTGCGCTGAACAACTGTATCCGCAATTCTATCAGTTTCATATTCCTTTTCGGTTGTACCGTTTCCGGCGGTAAACCAGCCGTCCTCACCAAAGGTGACAGGGGTGAGGAAAACCTCTCTGCCTAAATGGTGGAAGGGCTCCCACTGCCCAATCTGCCTAAAGCCTAGGCATAGCAGCCACCAATTTCCGTTGCTATCCTCAATAAGGTCGCCATGACCAATGCCCTGTATTTCAAAGCCGCCACGATCGCGGTTAGTAAGCACAGGGTTTTTGGGGTAGGGTGTAAAAGGGCCGAATGGGTTGTCGGACATTGCGTAGGTCACCATGTGTCCGAATTCAGTGCCGCCCTCAGCCGCAAGGAGAAGGTATCTGCCGTTTATCTTGTATAGATGGGGCGCTTCAAGATAGCGGCCTCCTGTACCCTGCCAAATGGACTTGCTGGGGGAAAGCTTCTTTCCTGTTTCAATGTCAATTTCGCACATAGTAATGCCGCCAATGCCGTTATCATCAACGCCATTGCTCATGAAGAAAGCCTTGCCATCTTCAAAGTATAGGGACGGATCAATCCCTCCCTGCTCAACATCAACAGGGTCAGACCATTCGCCGTAAATATCGTCAGTCCATACATAGAAATTCTCTTGGGTTGTGCTGTTTGTGGTGGTCATGTAGAATCTGCCGTTATTGCACCTGATTGTAGGCGCAAAAACACCTCCTGAGCTACCGACTGTTTCAAGCTTGATTTGGCTTGGCCTTGTGAGGCAATTGCCAATATGTGTCCAGTTTACAAGGTCGTCACTCTCGAGCAAAGGGACACCGGGGAAATACTGCATTGTGCTCGTGACAAGGTAGTACTTGCCGCTTTTGTCGCATTTACATACGCTGGGGTCGGCATAAAAGCCTTTGATAACGGGGTTTGTATACTTCATTGT
>CAZLMF010000056.1:1629-3989 GCA_964560565.1 uncultured Oscillospiraceae bacterium | reverse complement strand
ATTTAGTACTGTATAAAAGAAAGAATAAATAAAATAATTTTGGAGGAAACCCATAATGAAAAAAATCCTATCTTTGGCACTTGCACTTGTTCTTACTCTCTCACTTGCCGCTTGCGGTGCGGACAGCTCAACTTCATCGGATACCTCAAATAAAGGCGAATCGGGGGATAGCTCAATATCGTCAGATACCTCAAAACAAGACGATTCGGGAGCAAGCGTTAAAAGCGACGGGTATGAAAAGTTCAGCCAACTGGAAATAGGCATGACCGAAAGCGAAGTCAACGCCATTTTAGGTGAGCCGACAAGCATAGACAAGGCTTATTATTACTACAATGTCACAGTAAACGGCAAGGACTTGGAACTTAACGTATGGATTAACACGGTAAGCGGTTTGGTTACATTTTTCCAAGGGGATTTTGTTAAAAACGAATATAGGGCGGAATTCTCCGACTCTAAAACCGACCTCTCAACGGTTGACGGATTAGAGAATGGCGAAATTAACACCTACGACGCTTGTGTAAGCGCATTTAAGACGCCCGGATTTCTGATGGACAAGAACGAGGACGGCGAAACACGATATCTTTGGGTTGATAGCAGCGACGGCTATATGACCGTATCATTTAAAGCTGACGCAACTGTAAAGACATACTCCGGAGTTTGCTGATGGGTTGCTTGTTGTCATGGTTAAGTGGGTTGTTGTTAGGGAAGATTTGCTGGAGGTAATAGATGCCATTAGAATATGTTAATTTCACAAAGTGTTACCATGAAACAGGGACAGACAGTATTTATTTTTTTGATCATTTGAGTTTTGATGAAGGGGTTTTGAACTATTGTAAGACTGAAAAATGCACACTTGAACAATTATATGTAAAAATACAAATGAATCATCATATACAACCTAGTAGTATCAGGAAGTATAGAAATAAAAGTGAAAAAAGAACTCCTGCAAATATCGAAGACTGCAAACTTCTCGGCAAAAAACTATGCGGTAATGAGTATGCATTCTTACATAAATTCAAAAGTATAGAGCTAGATGAAAAATTAAGCAAAGTATATAAATTATTGTATGAAATATTGTTTATGTATGATGCAAGTGATTGCTTTAATAAAGTTCCTGACAGAAAGATTGAAAAAGAAAAAGAGGAAGAATACTTTAGTGGCTTGATTGATGAGGTTCAACGCGAAATTGATTGTTTGTTTTTATTTGAAAAAGATGAAACCAGAACCAAATTGAATACTATTGTTAATGATGTAAGGATTTTTGTGAAAAGCTATGAACTTCCGGGTGTTGTTGATTCTTGGTTGGATATAAATCCCGCTTTAAAATATTTCGATTCAGTGTTTGAGATTATGGAGTCGAATACTGCTTTGTTCGAAAAGATTTGCAATCGCAAATACAAATGTAATTTAAATGGTGAAAACAAAGTTGTAAGTTTTAGGTTTATACCCAATGAAGAAGAATTAGAGCAGAAGAAAAGGTACTTTGAGAGTTTTAATTGTGAAAATGAAAAGAATAATTTCAAGTTCTCAAAAGAAAGATTGTTTCAAAATGAGTTAATAAACACTTTAACAATATTGTTTGAAAAAGAATTTAAATAATTATCAGAATAAAACGTTGTCACAGAATTGTGGCAACGTTTTATTGTTTTGCATGCTATCATATAAATATCAGCTGATGATAAGCACCTTGAAAATTAAATTATAAGGAGAGCATGTTATGAAGAATTTTAAAGACAGGCAAGTAGCAGAGGGCCTTTACAGGATGGAAGAAATTTGCGAAAAATTCGATTTGAACCCTAATATTATTAAATACCTAAAACAAGGTAAAATCTACTACTCGTATATCACGGGTAGCGGCATGATCGGCAGCATAGATAATATCGAATATGACCCCAAATATGTAGAGCTTATTAAAAAATTTGAAAGCAATTGGGGCGGGTATGTTTATCACGCAATCGAGAGTGCTTTGGCGCTCAATAATCGGTTGTATCACTTTTTCACCTTGCTTTATGTGTCAAATGAGCGAGGAGAAGACGAATGGAAGTATGAGCGTCTGGTAGATGATTACATAACTTCCTATGTTATTAATCTCGATAACCAAGATTTATCAGAAGCAGGCGATGTATTTCTAGGTGGGTTTAGAGGCCCTGCCAATGATTACAACGTATTAGTGCGTATAAGCTAAAAAAAGGAGAGTATACTATGAAAAAATTAGAAATATTAAACTGGAATTTAAATTTTGGCGCGGATGAGGCAACTCATCCCGCCCCATTTATTTCAGACTACATCAGTGGGTTTGATGTCATTGTATTTGATGAAGTGGTTTTAAACGATGATCTTGAAAGTTTAATTCATCAAGC
>CAZLMF010000056.1:0-1529 GCA_964560565.1 uncultured Oscillospiraceae bacterium | reverse complement strand
CAGTTCAGACAATGTGATAAGCTCGTAAGTTTTATAAAATCACAACAAGATATGATTGATAATACTATTATTGTGGGGGATTTTAACTGTGGCCAGTTGAAAGGTGATGCATCAATTACTTATGAAAAGGTGAAAGGCAAGTATCAATATACTTCCTCGGGAGAAATAAGTCAATTATCTTTTTATAATTTTCATATAATCAAAGAGCTCTTTGCAGAAAATTTCGTTTTACAGGAAACATACGGAGAGCAAAAATCATGGGGCATTTCTTTATATCAGAACGCTATTAACTATGGGGGAGCAAAGATAAAAAACGATTTGGTTATTCACAGTAAAAGTCTAGAAGTAACTAGCAATTATTCTTGGGATTATGTGAGAAATAATGATGAATTGTACCTGGGTATGTTAGTGCAAAACGAACATAAAATCGGCAATAAAATAGAACATGGATTTCCAGATCATGCTATTTTAACAGCTTGTTTACTACTCACTTAAAACGAATTACCTAATTGCAAGCAATGTGAGTTGGGTTGAAAACCCGTCACCATTTCAACTTAATCTTTACTCAAGTAATAACATCCATCACACCCCTTGCATAGAATGGCACAAGAGGTGAATGAAATGAGTAATTGCAATTTATCGGCGGATATTTCCCGTATTCAGCTAAGACGTGAGCTTACATATAATTCAATTGTTGTTGTACAAATTGATATATCATATCCCGAATGCTGTGTAGGCTGTTCACGCCATGCACGCAGGGTACAGGACAGAATAAACGCCACCTGCCTTGCTTTGGCAAACGCATTTTTTAACTACGCAGTAAACAGACTTTATCCACAAGCAGTGGAGCAATACCTAAATGCACAGGAAAACAATTTCCCCTTTAACCCCTATGAAGCATATATGCAATATGAGGTAACGCTCAATTCTAACGGGCTGCTTAGTATGTACTTTGACCGCTACGAATACACAGGGGGTGCTCACGGGAATACAGTCCGCTCATCCTGCACATGGAGTCTATTTACAGGCCGAAGCCTGACGCTTAGCAATCTGTATAACTACAACGACGACTACCGTCGCACCATGATAAACTACATACTTGAGCAAGCAAGTGCAAACATGGCGCAAAACCCAAACATCTACTTCGATAACTACCGAGATTTAATAGTTCGCACATTTAACCCCTGTTCCTTCTTCTTAACCCCCCAGGGAGTGGCGATATATTATCAGCAATATGATATTGCGCCATATTCGACGGGGATAGTGGTCTTTGTAATACCCTACGAAAACTTAGGGATTTCGGTTAATTTGATGTAGTATAGGAATGCAGTTTAATTTATGTATGTTCAAGGGCGCTATATGCGCCCTCTTTTTTAGATTTATTCAAGGAAATACCAAACTATTATAATTGACATTCCTATGTTATTTTGATAAAATGAATATTACGCTATTTATGTCGTAAGTTCGTAAACTTAATATGGAGCGGTATCGAAGTGGTCATAACGGGGCTGACTCGAAATCAGTTTGCG
>CAZLMF010000055.1:0-10452 GCA_964560565.1 uncultured Oscillospiraceae bacterium | reverse complement strand
AGGGCGGTCACTACACCGCTGCTGAAATACTTGTCAATAAAAAGCCTGCAAGCATCAGTTCCCTTGTCACGCAGGGCGATGAGATAAATATTTCCCCTGCTGTAAACGGCGAGAATGCCCGCGCTAAAATATCAGACATACTAAAAGGTGCAAATAGCGGCGCAATACTAATTGCAGGCAACTCCTACCCCTTTGGCCCTAAGGCAAAGGTTTCTGGCGAGGAAGTTGACCTTGATTATGAGATTCAAAACTTCGATGAGATTGAAATTGAGCCTATTTCAACCCTTGGCGATATTGTGCGCCCCCTCGCCTTACCCATTGCGGATTATGAACTTGCGGTTGACGGGCATATAGTGGGACTTGATTATATCCTCCACGACGGCGATGTTATTACCCTTTCGCCTAAGGTAAAGGAAGTGACAAAGCCACAGCGTTCTGGCGATATGGTCACCTCCGCATCCCAGCTTGCACAGCCGCAAACCCCAATCCCCACTGATGATCCCGAGCTTATAAAAACAATCTCCGTCACCCTAAACGGCAAAAGGATAAACCTTGAGCCTAAGGAGGACTACACCCCTTATTTGTTCTTTGACTTACTTGTTTATACTGATATTGACCCGCAAAACCCACAGGGTAGCGGCAATCTTATACTTACCATAAACGATAAGCCTGCAAGCTATACAGAGCGATTGCATAACGGCGATACCGTTGTGATTGGTTGGAAGTAAAAATAAAAGCGCAAGGTTTCACCTTGCGCTTTTTGTATTGATTGTGCTATATTAGCTTAAAAGGATAGCAAGCACTGAAAAATCAGTCTGGTCACCCTCGGCGATTTTTATCTCAACCTCTATTTCAGCGGAGGCATCGGAGGTAAAGACTTCCTCACTTTGAGCGAAGTTCCCCCAACCTCCTGAGAAGTCGGCATCAAGGGTTTTTACAAGCTTTCCATTGATGTAAATTTCAGCTTGACCGGGTGCGCCGTTTATTTGTTTTAGGTAGGTTATACCAAGACTTCTCGCCTGAACCGTAAACTTGATTGACGAGCCTGCTTCTTTGCTTGAATATCCATCCTTAAAGGGCATGAAAATCTTCCCAGCCTCAAAACCTGTTAGCTGTGCGCTCGCAAGCTCCTCGCTTTGTGCGTTTAGAATCTTTGCGTTAGCAAAGCGATCAACAAGCACATCGGGCAAGGATGTAATCTCTGTGGGTGCATTGTCAATATCCGCAATCACTTTTTCAAGATAGCTTGAAAGCATCTGCCTAACAAGGTCATGCCCTGTATCTGCTGGGTGAATGCCGTCTACAAGTATATCTGCCCATTTTACAAAACCAGCATCAACCGTGGGCTTAAAGCAGTTCCATAGGCTTATCATAGGCAGGTCATAATGGTCGCCTATTTCCTTGTGGGTTTCCTGATAGGTATCGCCACTGCTTTGCGCCATGCAAAGTGCCACCACCGCAGGGTTATTTTCAGCTCGTAAAATCTTTAGAACAAGGCTTTCATAGGAATCCTTGTTGATAAAAGCTCCGTCATTTACCGAAAACTCAACGAATACAATATCAGGGGTGCTTTCAAGCAAATCCCTGTCCACTCTATGTACTCCTAGGTAGGAATCCGTTGCACCTATTCCTGCGTTGACAAGTGTAACCTCAATGTCGGGGAATTTCTCCTTAAACCACTCGTGGAGCATTGATGCGTAGCCTTTATTGCCTGTTGCAACTGAGCCTGCTGTAATTGAGCCACCAATAAATCCAATGGTGATATCCTCGCCTGACTGCGCCCTTTTAAGCACAGCAGAAAGCCTTGCAACATCGCCATCACGCAGGATAGCTCTTTCCTTCATCATGTCCGTAAGTCCTGCCTCCAGTGTGAACTCCTCCTCCTCGACATCCTCCACTTTAGTTGTGGAAGTTGTGGTTTCGCTTTCCTCCTTGCTAGAAGATGAAGCATCGCCTTCTTGGTCGCAAGCGGTAAGCATTGCTCCCATAAGTCCAAGTGTCAGTATAATAGCCAAAACTCTCTTCATCGTTATTCCTCCTAATAATCCTCAAAGTTTCAGTTTAGTTTTTACTTAAACCGTTAGCTAAAAAGTATTTAATTCCAAAAGTAACTATATCATATTTTGCTTTAATTTGCAATAAAAATATGGTAGAATTATATCAAAACTTTTAAGGAAGTGACCATTTTGTTGTTAAAAGAGCTTGATTTACATAATCAAAATTACTTAACCGCTGATAACTCAAATCTTTCCTACATGGGTAGAATCGATTTTTCTAAGCCTAGCAACTCCTGCTTTATCTGGGCAGGTTCAAGCGTATCCTGCCGCTTTACAGGAACAGAAATTCGCTGTGCGCTGAAAAACTATCATTTCTACGGTATCCCTTATGTGGGCTATGTGCTTGATGGAGTGCAGGGCAAATTTGAGCTTGAGCAAGGCGAAGACGAGGTTGTCTATACCCTCGCAAGCAACCTTTCGCAAGGTGAACATGAGCTTATACTTTTTAAGCGTAAGGACGCAAGCCACTATTTCGACTTTTTAGGGCTTATTCTAAGTCAGGGCGGCGAAATACTTTGTCCCCCGCAAAAACCAAAGCGCAAAATCGAAGTTTTCGGCGATAGCGTTTCCGCAGGCGCTGTGGTGGAGGCAGTTTATTACACCGCTCATGCCGATCCCGAGGACAATAACGGTCAGTATGACAACGCATGGTTCTCCTACTCCATGAGCCTTGCCAGAAAACTTAATGCGCAAATCCATAACACCTCTCAAGGGGGCATTGCACTTTTTGATAACACCGGCTACTTTGGCAGTGGGGAAACCCTCGGTTTGCTTTCCTGTTATGATAAGCTGCGCTATGAACCGGGCAGGGAGCGCACCGATTGGGATTTCAACCGTTATACCCCCAATGTGGTCATAATGGCAATAGGGCAAAATGATGCCCACCCAAACCCCGACTGCATTGACGATATCGAGTACAAAAACCGCTGGAAGTCCTCATATAAGGAGCTTCTTTGCACATTGCATGGACACTACCCCAATGCAACTTTTGTGCTTATTACAACTGTGCTAATGCACTCCCCTAAATGGGATGATGCCCTAGACGAAGTAGCGCAGGAAATGGCGGATAACAGAGTAAAACGCTTTAAGTTCATACGAAACGGCAGTGCCACCCCTGGTCACCCACGCATATCCGAGGAGGAAGAAATGGCAATGGAGCTTTTCGCATACCTAAATAATTTCGGCGAGGAAATCTGGCAATAAGCTATTGCGATATGATTTTTATTCAAGGAGAGTACAAAATGAAATACCTTTTTATCAATGGCAGCCCCCACAAGGGCAACACATGGAAGCTTGCAGAGTCAGTAAAATCCACCTTATCAAGCCTTGACGGCAATGCAAGCTTCGAGGAGATACATTTATCCCAGCTAAATCTCCCCTTTTGCACAGGCTGCAGCAACTGCTTTCGACTCGGTCACGAAAAATGCCCCCATTTTGATAAGGTGGGTGCTGTTATAAGCGCCATTGATAACGCTGACGGAATTATTTTTGCCTCCACTACTTATAACATGAGCGAAACCTCATTGCTGCGCAACTTGTTCGACCACCTTTGCTTCATGCTCCACAGACCGTACTTTTTCAAGAGTAAGGCATTGGTTTTAACAACAACAGGCGGTGTAGGCGGCAAGTCCGCCGCAAAGAGCATCTGTTCCAAGCTAACAGGCATAGGCTTTAACCGTTGCTATTTCTACACCACTGCCTCCTTTAGCTGGAACTGCTATAAGCCTACCGAAAAAACCTTAACAGCCCTATCCAAGATTGCAAAAAAGTTTCACGAGGATGTTTCATCCGAAAAACTTCATAGCCCTACAACTTTAAGCTTAATCCCATACAACCTTTTTAGAGGGATGTCACTTGCCTATACCAAGGGCAGCGAATATGCAACCTTCGACGGTGATTATTGGACACAGGATATACGCAAAAACACCATCTATGATGCAAGCGTCAAAGTCCCCTTTTATAAAAAGCCTTTTGGGCATTTGTTTTACGTCATAGGCAAGTTCGCAGGAAGAAATAAAGATTTTCTTGTTACATATAAAAAGTAGAAAAACGCTGACGATTAATTGTAATCGTCAGCGTTTACTATATGATTTCGATTTTACTTAACCTGCATCCTCCGCAAGCTCAATGTCAATATAGAGATATTCCCCGTCCGAGTCATTATACTTCCCCTGAGAGGGCATTGAATCGTACTCAGGAGGATTATTCAAGCGGAAAACCTTTGCCCTTAGGACATCTCCAGGCTCTTTCCCCTTGAGTATATCGCTTACATCATCAAGGCTTGTGACCTCAACGCCGTCAAACTCAACGATTGTGTCATAAATCTCAAGTCCACTTTTCGCAACAGGGCAAGTTGGGTCTATATTTACAATATAAAGCCCCGCCATTACCTCTGCAAGGCTTGCATAAGCCTCGCTATACTCATAAAACTCAATCCCAATTCGAACACCGCCTGTTGTGGCGAATCCTTTTAGAATTATGCTCTCTACAATGGGCTTTACCTCATTCATTGTTATCGCAAAACCTATTCCTTCATAGCCCGTCGCTATGTACTTAGAGGAATTTATCCCTATAACTTGCCCGTACATATTAACCAGTGCGCCTCCCGAATTGCCGGGATTTATAGCTGCATCAGTTTGGATACAGTTCATTCTATAACCCACATCATCAGCACGAATTTTACGGTCAACCCCTGAAACAATCCCCTGAGTTATAGTGCCTGCAAGCCCAGCTGGATTGCCGATTGCAATTACTCCCTCGCCCAGTACAACATCATCGGAGTTGCCAAATTCAGCAGGCGTAAGCTTGCTCGCTTCAATCTTTATCACCGCAATATCAGTCATATAATCCGCACCAATAAGGGTGGCAACATATTCCTTTTTGTTGTCAAGGACTACCACAATTCCATTTGCATCCTCAATAACATGAGCATTTGTGATGATGTAGCCGCCTTCAGTCATAACAATACCCGAACCTTGGGCAAAAGGCATATAACCATCCTCATCAACAAAGGTGAGAATTCCAACAACTGACGGGCGCACCTTTTCAGCTACTCCCTGTGCAGTATATCTGCCGCTTTTGTCATACTTCTCATTTTCATTGTAAGGACGACTTGCCTGATTTAGGTTTATTTCCTCCCCTTCAATAGGAACTTGAACAGATGGTGACGAAGAAGTGTCATCCCTCGAAGACACAGTGTCATTCGATGTGTCCGGACGGCTATTTGAAGGCAGTCCTCCTATATCAATCCCCTCTATACCAAGGGCGGTAAGCGCAACGCCTAGAGTTATTAAAAAGCATAATGCAATAAGCAAAATTGTCGCCGCTGTGTTGGTATTCTTGCGCCTTGGCGGAGCTTGGCGCGGTATATATCCATACTGAGGAGGGATAAAGTTGCCATACTGCCCATATTGCCCATACTGATATTGAGGCTGTTGGTTATTAACGCCTTCATTTCCCTGTGCGGATTGATTTTGAGGCTGCGCTACAGGTTCGCTTATAGGCTGTTGTGTAGGCTCCTTTTCATTCTCTGCTACAGGTGTATTTTCACTTTCCTTTTCAAGTGGAACTTGCTCGACAGGCTCAACCTGCTCATTATTCTGATTTCCTTGATTGCCGTAGTCAAACTTCAAATCGTCGTTCAATATTTTGCCCCCTTATTAGGATTAATTCTCTTATTCGCATTTATCTATTTATCTGCTTATCTGCACCTAGCTTTTCATTACTTTTTATTCATAGGAAGTGTTACGATAAATTCTGTGTACTCCCCATACTCACTTTCAACTATTATATCGCCACCGTGAAGTTTTATGATAGAACGGACAATGAATAGCCCCAATCCAACACCGCTTTTATCCTGTCCCCTTGACTTTTCAGTTTTATAAAAACGGTCAAATAGTCGTGGTAGCTCTTCCTTTTCCAGTCCCTTCCCGCTGTTCTTAATGCGCATTTCAACGTTATCGCCAAGCACCTGCCAATTATATTCAATATATCCACCTTGATCTACAAATTTAACCGCATTTTCGCACACATTATATATAACCTGATGCAGCATATCCTTATCACCCATTATTACAACAGGTTCATGATCAAGCCCTAAAACATCGCAGCTCTTAGCAGAAATCCCGCTTTCAAAGGACAATGTTATCCGAACGGTCATATCCACAATATCAAAACTTGAATACTGGACATTTTTTTCACCGGCTTCAATCTGTGACAGGTCAAGCATTGAGCGCACCAAGCGTGATAATCTCTTTACCTCATCTGAGATAGTTTTTAGGTATTGCCCCTGCTTTTCCACAGGCACAGTGCCATCGATTATTCCATCGACAAAGCCACTTATAGTAGTCATCGGAGTTTTAAGCTCATGGGAAACATTCTCTATAAATCCCTGCCTCATGCGCTCTGTACCCGAAAGGGATTTTTCCATTTGATTAAGAGCAGTTGCAAGCTCCGCAAGCTCCTTTTCCTTAGGGATATCAACCGTCCCCTCAAAGTCGCCTCTGCCAAAAGCTTTAACTGCGGCTGTCATCTCGTTAATTGACTTAATAGCATTACGAGATTTTAGGTATTGCAGCGCAATTCCACCTATAAGTAAAAATATCATAACTACAATCATTGTGGAAACTAAACTGAACATTTTATTAGTTTCAACCTGAGCAGACCTTGCAATAAGTACATAAAAGCTTGCGTTTCCATCTGTGTATACAGGGACAGCAACAGCTATAACAACCTCATCAAAAATTCCTTCAAGCTTACCAAATTGGTAATAGGGGGAGTTGAAAATCTTCCTCATAGCTTTATCAGGCAGCATTTGCCCTGCAAGATTGTTTTTAGCATTTTCATTGCTAAGCACAACAAGCCCAGTGTTATCAATTAAATGATACTCCGCCCCTGTGAGCCTTGCGTACATATTATATATCGACATAACCTCATCTTCGTTTATCTTATCAGAGCCTTCGATGCCGTTTACAATGTCACTTGCAACTATTAGTGCATTTGAGACAAGCCTCGACTTGTTGCTCTCATGATAAAAATCTATTCCAAAAGAAATTAGCAGCCCGCATAAAATCGCAACACTAACAATTATGGTAGCGCTGGTGAACAAAAAGCTTCTGGCAAATATGCCCTTTTTCATCGCCAACCTCCGATAGTTAGTAGTCAGATTTGCGCAAGGCTGCTAAAAAACTTCATATTGCAAGTCCGCAGCTATTCGTTAACCTCGAATTTATAACCTACACCCCAAACGGTTTTGAGGGACCACTTGTCTGAAACGCCCTCAAGCTTTTCACGCAGACGTTTGACATGAACATCAATGGTTCTGCTATCCCCATAATACTCAAATCCCCAAACTTCGTCAAGAAGCTGATCCCTTGTGTATACTCTGTTTGGATTTGAGGCAAGATGAAACAGTAGCTCAAGCTCTTTTGGAGGTGTGTCTATAGCTTTGTCATTAACCTTAAGCTCATAGCGTGTCATGTTTACAACAAGCCCATCATACTTGACCTCTTTAACCTCAGTATTGGCTGAATTTTGACCTATGCGCCTAAGTACTGCCTTAATACGAGCAACAATTTCTTTGGTATCAAAAGGCTTTACAACATAATCATCTGCGCCAAGCTCAAGACCGAGCACCTTATCAAAGGTTTCGCCCTTAGCTGTCAACATAATAATCGGAACATTTGACTTTTTGCGTATTTCGCGGCAAACTTGCCACCCGTCAAGCCCCGGTAGCATTATGTCCAGCAGTACAAGATCGGGTTTTAGCGCAGTGAACTTTACAACAGCTTCCTCTCCGTCATTGCTGAGAATAACGCTGTAGCCTTCCTTTTCAAGGTATAGGCGCAGTAGCTCGCAAATATTCTTGTCATCATCGACAACTAGTATTTTCCCAAGCGACATGGAATAACCCCTCTCTAATATGTTTGTCGTTTAACAGATGAATAAATCTAGAAAAATAGAAAAATGCAATTTGTATTGATATTTCTATTATAACTTATTCACAAATTTCAAAAATGTCTAAACTGTTAACATTATATTAATAGCCGCATAATATCACTACCTCATTTTGAAGTTTTTATGCAACCAAAACGTGGTTTTGTCTAATACTACCGATGAATCTAGTATCTATTTTGTTGAAAATGCCAAAAATAATTTTTTTCCGTTATCTGCTATTGATTTTCCGCTATTATGAGTTAAAATATATATTAGCACTCAAAGCTTTCGAGTGCTAAAAACTACACAAATTTTATAAGGAGGAGCTATATATGACAATCAAACCCCTAGCTGACAGAGTGGTCGTTAAAATGGTCGAAGCAGAGGAAACCACCAAGAGCGGCATTATACTTGCGGGAAGTGCAAAAGAGAAGCCTCAGGTTGCAGAAATTGTCGCTGTAGGACCGGGTGGAAATGTTGACGGCAAGGAGATTACCATGCACGTTAAGGTCGGCGACAAGGTGCTAATGTCAAAGTATTCCGGCACTGAAGTAAAGGTCGACTCAGTTGAGCTTACAATACTCCGCCAGTCTGACATTCTCGCAATAGTAGAATAATAACCCTATAACATTAGAAAGGATTGATTAGATTATGGCAAAAGATATTATCTTTGGCGAAGACGCGCGCAAGGCGCTGCAGGCAGGTATCGATAAGCTTGCTAACACAGTTAAGATAACTCTAGGCCCTAAGGGACGCAATGTTGTGCTAGATAAGAAATTTGGCGCTCCCCTCATCACCAATGACGGCGTTACAATCGCTAAGGAGATTGAGCTTGAGGATGCGTTTGAAAATATGGGCGCTCAGCTTGTTAAGGAGGTTGCTACTAAGACCAACGATGCAGCTGGCGATGGCACTACCACCGCTACCCTACTTGCACAGGCAATCGTGCGTGAGGGTATGAAGAACATAGCAGCAGGCGCAAACCCTATGATAGTCAAGAAGGGCATTACCAAGGCAGTTGATACAGCTGTTGATGCTATTAAGTCCCATTCAAAGGTTGTTGACGGAAGCGACGACATCGAGCGTGTAGCAACCGTATCCTCAGGGGATGAAACCATAGGAAAGCTTATTGCTGATGCAATGACTAAGGTCACAGCTGACGGCGTAATCACCATCGAGGAGAGCAAAACTGCCGAAACCTACAGCGAGGTTGTTGAGGGTATGCAGTTTGACCGTGGCTATATAAGCCCATACATGGTAACAGACACTGATAAAATGGAAGCTGTAATCGATGATGCTCTTATACTTATCACAGATAAGAAAATCAACAATATTCAAGAAATTCTACCTCTACTTGAGCAAATTGTTCAGTCAGGTAAAAAGCTTGTTATTATCGCAGAGGACATTGAGGGCGAGGCTCTTGCTACCCTACTTGTCAACAAGCTGCGTGGCACATTTACCTGCGTTGCAGTTAAAGCACCCGGCTTTGGTGACAGACGCAAGGAAATGCTAAAAGACATTGCAATCCTTACAGGTGGCGAAGTCATCACAGAGGAGCTGGGTCTTGAACTCAAGAACACAACCATGGAGCAACTTGGCCGTGCACGTCAAGTTAAGGTTCAAAAGGAAAATACAATTATCGTTGATGGATTTGGCGATAAGAATGACATTAACGCTCGCATTGCTCAAATTCGCACAGCTATCGAAAGTACCTCATCTGAATTTGACCGTGAAAAGCTAATGGAACGTTTGGCAAAGCTAAGCGGCGGTGTTGCGGTTGTTAAGGTCGGCGCTGCTACTGAGATTGAGATGAAGGAAAAGAAACTTCGTATTGAGGACGCTCTTGCAGCTACTAAGGCTGCTGTTGAGGAGGGCATTGTCCCGGGTGGCGGTGTTTCCTTTATCAATGCAATGCCTAAGGTTCGTGAGCTTATTGATGCCCTTGAGGGTGACGAAAAAACCGGTGCTAAAATTGTACTGCGTGCTCTTGAGGAGCCAGTTCGCCAAATTGCTCTTAACGCAGGGCTTGAAGGCAGTGTAATAATTGAAAATATTATCCGCAACGACACAATCGGCTATGGCTTTGACGCTTACGCTGAGGAATACGTCGATATGATTACAAGGGGTATTGTTGATCCTACTAAGGTAACCCGCAGCGCACTGCAAAACGCAGCCTCCGTTGCAGCAATGGTGATTACCACTGAATCCCTCGTATCAGATATGCCCGATGAAAACGCCCCCGCAATGCCAGCAGCAGGCATGGGTGGCATGGGTGGCATGTACTAAGTCTCAGCAAAAGTCACAAAAATGTTTTACATCAAAAAAAGTTGAGAAAAGGTATTGACATTTCTCAAAATGTATTGTAGAATATAATTCGTCGCTGCAAAGAGTGGCGGCGAATTCGGGAGTTTAGCTCAGCTGGGAGAGCATCTGCCTTACAAGCAGAGGGTCACAGGTTCGA
>CAZLMF010000054.1:0-10542 GCA_964560565.1 uncultured Oscillospiraceae bacterium | reverse complement strand
TCCGCTGCGGTGGTGTTTGGGCTGCTGGTTTCAGTTGTCTTTAAGCCTGGAGATAAGAGCTAAAAAAAATGCAGAGAGTATACACTCTCTGCATTTTTACTGTTTGTATATATTATTCCTGAATGCCTGGGATTTTAGGAAGGCCATCAAATCCAACCTGCAAATCTGCATCTGATGGGATATAGTCGTTCATACTGCCTTCTTGATACTGCATATATGCCTGCATATCGAAGTAGCCTGTGCCTGTAAGACCAAATAGGATTGTCTTTGCCTCACCGCTTTCCTTGCACTTTAAAGCTTCGTCAATAGCAGCACGAATAGCATGAGCAGATTCGGGTGCAGGGAGAATGGTTTCGTACTTCGCAAAATAAGTTGCAGCGTCGAATACCTTAGTCTGCTCAACTGAGCGTGCCTCATCAAGGAATCCGTCATGATAAAGCTTGCTTAGTATCGGTGACATACCGTGATAACGCAAGCCTCCTGCGTGGTTGGGTGCAGGTAGGAATTCACTGCCTAAGGTATACATTCTTGCAAGAGGTGTGATATGACCTGTGTCGCAGAAGTCGTATGCGTACTTTCCTCTTGTCATTGAGGGACACGATGCAGGCTCAACTGCAATGAAGTAGGGGTTTTTCTTCCCTTTTATCTTATCCTGCATAAAGGGCGCCATAAGTCCGCCCATATTTGAGCCTCCCCCAGCACAACCGATGACTATATCAGGGTAAATATCGTACTTTTCCATTGCGATTTTACTCTCAAGTCCGATTACAGACTGGTGAAGTAGAACTTGATTTAGCACTGAGCCTAGTACATAACGGCAACTATCAGTTTTCGTTGCAAGCTCAATAGCCTCTGAAATTGCACAGCCTAGGCTGCCACCTGTGCCGGGGTGAGCGGCTAAAATCTTGCGCCCTACCTCGGTGGTATCCGATGGGCTTGGAATAACATTAGCTCCGAAGGTGTGCATTACAGCTTTGCGGTAAGGCTTTTGCTGAGTTGAAACTTTAACCATAAATACGTTTAGGTCAATGCCAAAGTATGCGCATGACATAGCAAGGGCTGTTCCCCACTGACCTGCTCCTGTTTCGGTTGTGAGGTTTTTAAGCCCCTGCGCCTTTGCGTAATACGCCTGTGCAGCGGCGGAATTTAGCTTGTGACTGCCTGAGGTGTTGTTGCCCTCGAACTTGTAGTAGATTTTTGCAGGAGTGTCAAGGGCTTTTTCAAGGTTGTATGCACGAACAAGCGGTGCAGGACGGAATACCTTGTAAAACTCCTGAACCTCCTCGGGAATGTCGATATAGCGATTGGTTTCGTCAAGCTCCTGCTTTGCAAGCTCATCGCAGAAAATCGGACGCAGGTCATCGAGTGCAACAGGCTTCAGTGTTCCCGGATGCAGGAATGGGTCATGCTGTTCCTTCATATCCGCACGGATATTATACCACTGGCGTGGAATCTCCTTTTCTTCAAGGTAAATGCGATATGGTATTTTTGACATGATTACTTCCCCTTTCAAATGTTTATTAAATTTTGCTGATATAAAAATAAAAATTCCTGCCCCTGAAAAAATCAGGGACAGGAATCAATTTCCTGCGGTACCACCCAGCTTGGCTAAAAAAGCCCACTTTGCACGCACTACGATGCGCTCCCTTTTGTAACGGATAGGGTATCCCGTCGCCTGCTACTTACATAAGTGTTCGCGGCGCCCTCACAAGTCCATTCGCTATTTGGTTTGCACCGCAATCACACCAAGCTGCGGCTCTCTGTGCCAATTACCAGATAGGTACTACTCTTATTCATCGGTTTGTAATATGATTTTATTCTATTACTTTCTTTTCAGTTTGTCAAGGGGTAAATTATCTTTCCTTCGATTTATTAATGACAAATGTCATTTTAAGTGGTGACAATTATCACTACGGATATTATATGAAGCTGTTATAATAACAGTGAAAGGAATGATTTATATGAACACACCAGTTGCTCAGCTTGATAATATAATTAAGCGATTTGGAACACAGGTTGCCCTTGATCACCTTAGTATTACCGTTGAAAAGGGCGAGGTTTTCGGGTTGCTAGGGCCAAACGGCGCCGGCAAGACCACTTGCATCCGCATATTGAGCGGACTTAGTGACAGTAACAGCGGAACTGTTAAGCTTTTTGGGGAGCGCATGAACGGCAATGCAAACAGCATTAAGCGCCGCTTAGGCATAGTCCCTCAGGAGCTTGCAATATACGATATGCTCACTGCTGCTGAAAACGTCGAGTATTTTGGCAGGCTATATGGCTTAAAGGGCGACCAACTGAAAGAAAGAGTTAAATACACATTAAACATTGTAGGGCTTTCCGATGTGGGAAAGAAGCTTCCTAAGAAATTTTCAGGGGGCATGAAACGCAGACTTAATATCGCCTGCTCAATAGTGCATAAGCCTGAGCTTTTAATAATGGATGAGCCTACTGTCGGAATTGACCCACAGTCACGAAATCATATACTTAGCTTTGTGCATGAATATGCAGAGCATGGCGCTACTATAATTTACACATCCCACTACATGGAAGAGGTTGAAAGGCTTTGCTCAAGAGTTGCAATTATGGATGAGGGCAGAGTAATCGCTCAAGGAACTGTTGAGGAGCTAACTCGCACACTTCTATTCGAGGAGCAACTATCCCTTGAGGTGCAAAACCCCTCCCCTGCTTTTATTGAGCAGATTAAGGCAGTGCAGGGTGTACGTACTTGTGAGCTTACAGGGCGCAGGCTTGACATAACAAGTGAGCGTGACAGCGCAAATGTAGCACGTATTTTGGAGCTTGCTACGCCTTATGAGATAATCAGCATTATGTCCGAACGCCCAACCCTTGAGGACGTTTTCCTGACCTTGACAGGCAAAAAGCTTCGTGATGAGGGGGAATCTTAATGAGAGGGTTTCTAGCGACTGTCTACTATACTACCCTTGCAACATGGCGTGATAAATCCACGCTTATTATGCTGGTTTTGTTTCCCATTGCGCTGATACTTATCCTTGGTAACGCTCTTGAGAGTGTAATGAGTGCAGAGCCTGAGCTTAATCCCATAAGCAGCGCCTATTACGGCGAGGATGAGGCTTTGTATGATTTTTTGCAGGGAGAGAATATAGCTAAGTACATCAAGACTGTAAAAGTGGCTGACAAAGAGGCTGCAACATCTGAGGTGGATAGTGGTGTTTACACCTGCGCTATCATCGAGGAGGAAGACATCCTAAGACTCTACATAGCCGATGGAGAACAGCTTAGTAATGCTCATATTGTGTACAATATCCTTGAAAGCTACACAGGTATAACCCATGCTGTTGAGTTGCGTATAGCAAATGGAGATTTTGAGGCTATCGGCGAAATCGATTTTGAAAAGCAGCTCCTTGAAAAAGTCCCACTAACCTCAAAACAACCAAGTGCTATTGACTATTATGCGGTGACAATGACTGTAATGATAATAATATATGCAGGATATAACTCCCTTGACATGTTTCATAAAGGTCTTTTCCAAACTGTTGGCGAAAGGATAAAGGTTTCTCCCCTAAAGCGTGCGCCGATGATGCTTTCATTCATTGTATCAGGATTTTTCAGCTGTATACTGCAGGTGGCAGCAATTATGCTTTTCTCCCACTTTGCATACGGTGTTAACTGGGGCGACAACTTGTTCCTTGTTATAGGCGTAATGCTCGCTATGTGCTTCTTCGTACAGGCGCTGACACTATTCTTTATTTTGCTAACAAAAAGTGATAAAGCAACAACAGGGCTGATTACAGCGTTTGCATTTATTTCAACCTTTGTCAGCAAGGGATACACAAAGTTTTACTTTTCTGACGAGCTTGAGAAGATTTTCTCTTATGCACCATCCGCACTTGCGCAAAATGCAATCTTCGGACATATATACGGTGGTGATGCGAACATTATTAAGAACGTGGGAATTTTGCTAGGCGCAGGAATACTAATGTTTGCGCTTTCAATTCCGCTGGTAAGGAGGGTGTCTAAATGACCGTTTTTTGTAATGTGCTAAAGCGAATCTTTCGCTCTCCATTAAATCTCATCTTAATCATAGGCACTCCTGCCTTGTTATTGCTTCTGGCTTTTGCTGTTAATAACTCACAAAACGAGGCAAATGTCGTAGGGCTATCAACTACCGGATATGTAGCTGTTGTGGATGAGGATAATTCCGAGCTTTCAAAAGCACTTGTAAATTCTCTTAGCAAAAGCTATAATATTGTTGAAGCAAGCAGAGAATCCTATCGCACACTCTTAACTGAGCAGTATGTAAACTACTCTCTTGTTATAAATGAGGGCTTCGGTGAGGCACTTATAAACGGCACAACACCTAATATTGAAGGATATAAGATGTCCGTTTCAGAGTATTCATATCTAATTGAAGCCACGACTGACAGCCTTTTGATGTCATATATGGCTCTCGCTCAGGATAGTGACCCTTCGGCGCTCACCGCAAACATTGAGAAGTGGTCAGATGCAAGCCGCATAGAAATGGATTACTCCGCTCCACAGAAGGAGAAAAATGATGGACAGCTAAAGATATGGCTTCCAATGTTCGGTATGCTGATTATGTGGATGGCACTTTCCGCTGCACGCCCGATGATGTATGATATGACTTCTCATATTTACCTTAGAATTGGTGCTGCTCCTATTACACCTTGGAAGTATCAACTGCAGCTAACCCTTGGAATATTTGTGCCATGCGCTGTTTCGTCCGCCTCCTTTCTTGTGCTGTTATGCCAAATACTTGAGGTTTCCCTTAAACAGACACTTCGACTTTTACCTATCGTTTTAGTGTTCGTTTTCTTTAGTGTAGGACTTAGCGTAATGCTTTGCTCACTAGCGGGTAGCTCAACAGCTGTAATGTCAGCAGGCTCACCGATAATAACCATCTTCTCTATGCTTGGCGGGCTTTTCTGGCCCTTGGAGTTCATGCCCGACATTATGCAGAAAATTGCACTCTTCACACCCACCTATTGGTACTATAACGGTATCACTACAACCGACAACACGCAGTATATGCTTTCAATTGGCTTTATTTTGGCATTCAGTGTTGTATTTCTGCTGTTTGGCAGCTGGAGGAAAATTCAACCTGTGAGGTATTAGTCTAATGACTAAGCGAATACTTTCAATTTTATACACTGTGCTTGCGCATACAACAATCCTGCTGCTGTGGATTCTCTACGGCGGCGGGATTATTGGCGTTGCACTCATGGTGGCGCTTTGTGCGGCATCTGTGCTTCGCTACCGCTACAGTAATTACATATGGATTTCCCCCATTTGCGGGGTATTGGTGTTGATAGCTACATACTTCTCCCCCATTATGGCATTTGCGTGTATATTGCCTATTACCGCCTCTATGGAGAGAAAGCTTTATATTGTCTGTCCGCTTCTTTTGGCAGGGCTTATACCACTTGCTAATCCCAACCATATGCCTATATTGCTTATTTGTGCCGGACTTTCTATAATTGTAGGGCAGATGCTCCTAAAGTGGCAGGAAAGCGAGGATGAGCAGTACAAATACTCCGATAGAGAAAGAGCTATTATCCTTGAGCTTGAGCAGACAAAGGTAGCGCTTATGACTTCTTCAGCTAGGGCAAGAAATCTTGCGCAGGAGGCAGAACGCACAAGAATTGCAAGGGATTTGCATGACCATACAGGTCATGAGCTTATTGGGGTGCTATTAGCGTTGCAAACGGTCGAAAAACTCATTGCCGCTAATGATGACCGCGCAGATGATGTACTGCGGCAAGCAATTGAGCGACTGAAAACCGCCTCGGAGGGACTGCGTGAAACTGTTCATAACTTAAAACCCGATAGAAACGTGGGGCTTGACGCTATAAAGCGTATTTGCGCTAATTTTAACTTTTGCCCCTGCGACTTTATAAGCTATGGGGATTTTTCGAGTGTAATAAGCGAGTATTGGGAGCTTCTTGAGGCGATTCTAAAGGAAATGCTCACTAATGTTGCAAAGCATTCAAACGGCACCCGTGTAAGTGTGCGGCTTGATATTTCAAGAACCCTACTGCGCCTTGCAACAAGGGACAATGGCACTCCAACGCCCGGGACAATCAATATGCACCTAGGGCTTAAAGGAATGCGAGAACGCTGTGCAATGTTCGGAGGCAGTTTAAGCATTGATAACAGTAACGGTTTTACCGTAATTTGCATACTTCCAATAAATGAGGAGGAGAAATATGACAATAGTAATAGCTGATGATGATAGGCTGATTCTTGATAGCCTTAGCATGATTTTTTCCCTGGAGGATGATTTGGAAGTAGTAGGGCTTGCTGCAAACGGAGATGAAGCTGTGACGCTTTGCAAACGGCATAATCCGGATATGGTGCTTATGGACATTCGTATGCCCGTATTTGACGGGATACAAGCAACAAAGGTGATTAAGCAGGAATTCCCGAGTATCAGAATAGTAATGCTCACCACATTTAACGACGATGAATATATTACTCAAGCGCTCAATGCAGGGGCAGAGGGCTACCTGCTTAAATCCGCACCTGCTGACGGTATTGTTGAACGTCTGCGCGCGGTAAGCACAGGGGCAATGGTGCTCGATAACAATGTTGCCGCTCACCTTACCTCAAGGGGGCAGGATAAAAGGCATTTCAAAACCCTTAGCGAGCGTGAAAACGAGGTAATATATCTATTGGCGCAAGGGTATTCAAATAAGGAGATTGCGCACCTTTGCCATTTAGGTGAGGGAACAGTCCGAAATACCATAAGTGTAATACTTGAAAAGCTTTGCCTGCGTGACCGCACACAGCTTGCCATACACTACTGGAGAGGATAAGCATAGCCGCTGTTTAGCGGCTTTTTAACTGTGTTGGTTTAAGTTAAATTTATTTGTGGATTATATTGGTTTATGCTATAATATTAAGGTATGAAACAAAGAAATACTTTTATAGGGGGCAAAAATGTACAGGCTGCTAATTATCGAGGATGATACGGATATCTCAAATATGCTATATGATTTTCTAAGTGGTGCTGGCTACTGCGTTGATAGGGCTTTTTCAGGCACAGAAGCGCTGCTTTTGCTTGAGCGCACAAACTATGACCTTGCCCTGCTTGACCTTATGCTGCCCGGAATGGCGGGAGAACAGGTAATAAAGTATATTCGTGACTCTTACTCAATGCCCGTTATTGTCACCTCAGCCAAGGACGATTTGCGGACAAAGGTTGAGCTTTTACATTTAGGAGCGGATGACTATATTGTTAAGCCCTATGATACGGAGGAGCTTTTAGCCCGCATTGAGGCGCAACTGCGTAGGTGTAATATGCACTCCCAATCAAAGTTTTTAAGCTATAAGGATATTTCCCTTGATACTGATGCCTTCGAATGCACCGCAAGCGGCGAGAAAGTTTCACTTACAAGGCGAGAATACTTAATTTTAGAGCTGCTTATGCAAAACCCAAGGAGAGTATTCACAAAGAATAATATATATGAAAGCGTCTGGGGAGAGGAATTTATCAGCGACGATAACACAATAAATGTACATATATCAAACCTGCGCTCAAAGCTTTCTAAATGCAATTCAAACGAGCAGTATATTGAAACTGTGTGGGGTATTGGATTTAAGCTTGCATAATTTATAATTATAAAGTTGCGGTTTAAAATTCTTTATCAATACTTAAGTATTTCTTTCAGCTTTTTAAAGCTTGTGATTATATACTCTGATTGTAGGAAATTTATTTATTAAGGGAAGGAAGCAAAAGTATGGAGTATGTGCTAAGAACACATTCGCTGACAAAGGTTTACAGGGGCAGGGCTGCCTGTAGCAATGTCAGCGTAAATGTACCTAAGGGCGGAATTTATGGTTTCATAGGGCAAAACGGAGCAGGTAAGACCACCCTAATCCGCATGATAGCAGGGCTTGCAAGACCTGACGGAGGCTCAATGGAGCTTTTCGGGCAATCAAGTGAGGCGGAGCTTGAACGTATGAGAGTGCGACTAGGCTGCATGATTGAGGCGCCGTCCTTTTTCCCGAATATGACCGCAAAGCAAAATCTTGAAGCACACCGCATTATGCTCGGCATCCCCGAGCATGAAAGTGTCGATGTTGTGTTGAAAATTGTGAACCTCGATTACACAGGCAATAAGAAAGCAAAAAACTTTTCCCTTGGAATGAAGCAAAGACTTGGGCTTGCAATATCGCTACTGGGCAACCCTGATATTCTCCTGCTTGATGAGCCTACAAACGGGCTTGACCCACAGGGAATTAAGGAAATACGTGAGCTTTTGCATAAGCTCAGCAGTGAATATGGCATCAGTATTTTGATTTCAAGCCATATACTTAGTGAGCTTGAAAAGTTTGCTACCCACTATGGAGTTATAAGCAGTGGGGTGCTGGTTGATGAGTTTAGCGCAGGCGAGCTTGCAATTCGCTGCAAGCAGTGCATTGAAATCAAGGCTAATGACCCTAAGCACGCAGCTTTTATCCTTGAAACAAAGCTTGGAGCAACAAACTACACCGTTATGTCCGACGGCATAATAAAGCTTTACGAAATGCTTGACAGGGCAGGGGAAATTAACTCAGTCCTTGCAAAGAACGACCTGATTGTTGAACGTATAACCTCAGGTGGGCAGGACCTAGAGAGCTATTTTGTCTCGCTTATGAGTACACAGGAGGGCCACGCCAATGTTTAATTTAATTAAAGCGGAGACTTATAAGCTCACAAAGACAAAGTCGCTCTATGTATGCCTTATAATTCTACTTGCGGTTGCAATACTTAATGTACTTAGTCTGAAGTTTCTCGTAAACTTCATAAATGAAGATGTGTCTGACGATATGAGTGCATCGATGCAACAGGAATTTACTGACTCGTTTGAAGAAGATTCCATAACTGTTGGAATCAACAGTTCTAGCGCTATGGGGTTTGAGGATATGACAAAGCCCACCGCTTATGAGTATTTTTACATGAGCTTTGGCTCGGGCGAGACAGTGGCTATATTCATTTGCATATTTGCATCATTATTTATATGCTCTGAGTATTCAAATGGTACCTTTAAGCTTACAATAGCCAAAGGAAAGGGCAGGCTTAAAACCTATTTTGCAAAGTTAACCTCCATTTCAATAGTATCCTCTGCTTATTCCATTCTGTTTATTTTGGCAACAGTTATACTATCAGCAATTTTCTTCGGCTGGGGAGTCCCAATGGGCGGAGAAGAAATTCTTAGGATGCTGATTTATCTTGTTACTGTTGTATTTGCACACATTGCCTTCGGCTCGCTTCTCACCATGCTTGCATTCGTGCTTCGCAGCACAGCGGCATCAATTGCCCTAGGTATATGCGGTGCAATGATTGTTTCGCTAATAAGTCAGATTCTCTACCTGCTAACAGACATAGATTTTATACAGTACTGGATTAGCAATGCAATAAGCAGTATTAGCACAATGCACTTCACCACGGAGGCAATTATCAAGTCCTTGCTGTTATCCGCTTCATATCTTGTAGGCTCGACTGCACTTGGAATGTACGCCTTCAAAAGGCGTGACCTTAAGTAAACTAAAGGAGGCGCATTAATATGATCATCGCTTTAGTTGTTGCTATTTTAGCGGCGATCGTATTGGCCGTCCTGTTGATTTTGCATATTAGGGAGGAATACCTCCTTGCAGAGCAACTAAAGCAGATTATGAACACCCAAACCAATCTCGAAATCACAACCACCCTTAGAATAAAAAGCATACAGAACATGGCGGTGGAGATAAATAGCGTACTAAAGCGCCATAAAGCCCTTAGCACTGATGCTATAAGGAAGCAGGGGGAGCTTAGCTGTGCAATTACGAATATCTCTCACGACTTACGCACACCACTTACCTCAATTTCGGGCTATTTACAGATGCTTGGAAATGACAAGGTGTCAAGCTTAACAGATGAAAAACGCAGTGAATACCTCAACATAGTCGAACGGCGCATTGAAAGCGTTCGAAAGCTCCTTGACGACCTGCTTGTTTTCACAAGGCTTGGCTCTGGCGAATACCCAATAAGTTTAGAGCGCATAAACCTTTCTAATAAGGTAAGAGATGTGCTTTCCCTATACTATGATGACTTTGTGCGTAAGGGTGTTTCGCCAGTTGTGGAAATACCTGATGCAGTATGGGCAAAATGCGATGCAAACGCCATCGAGCGTGTACTGCTCAATCTTTTTAGCAATGCTATAAGGTATGGGCAGGAGGATTTGCACGTTTCCCTCGAAAGCGGGAAATCAGTACGGCTTGTGGTGTCAAACTCTGCTCCCCTGCTTACTGAGGCTGATGCCGCCAAGCTTTTCGACCGCTTTTATAGCGGCGAGCATAAGGCAGGAGGGGTGGGGCTTGGGCTTTCCATTGCTTATGGCTTGACAACTAAAATGAACGGCACACTAACCTCTCGGTACAAGGATGGAGTACTTAGCATAATGGCGGAATTCCCGCCATGTTGATTAGTATGGCAACAATAAAATGGGGGACTGCAAAAGCAGTCCCCCATTATTATTTTAGTGTCAGTCAATTATCGAATCAACAATAGTATCGGCT
>CAZLMF010000053.1:0-10697 GCA_964560565.1 uncultured Oscillospiraceae bacterium | reverse complement strand
GCCTCAAGCTCCGCTATTACCCTTTCCTCACTCTCCTCGTACTCATCTCGTGGGATGTCAGTTATTGAGCCGTCAGTGGTTATGACAAGCCCAATGGTTGAATGCTCGTTAATGACCTTTTGCGTGCCCACCTCGGCTGCCATGTTAAAGGGCACCTCTGAATCGAACCATGGCGTCATTACCATACGAGGCGCTTCATTTTCAATGTAGCCTAGGGAGCTTGGGACTATGTATCCCACGCAGTCGATTAGACGAACCTTCATTTTCGCTCCGTCAGACAGCGCTATTTCCACAGCCTCCTCAGGGATAAACTTCGGCTCTGTGGTCATGATTGTCTTGCCTGCTGCCGATTGAGGCAGCTCGTCAATGGCACGCTCTCGCATAAACTCCCCACCTATGTTGGGGATTACAAGCGTTTCCATGAACCTTTTAATGAAGGTGGATTTGCCTGTTCTCACAGGACCGACTATGCCGATATAAATATTGCCGCCGGTCCTTTTAGCTATATCCTGGTAGATGCTGTTATTCATATTCCGACCTTGCCTTTCCGATATTTATGCCCTGTGAACAAAAATATCTGTTATTATGCTGCAATCTCACTCCTTGCTCAGGAGCCTTACAACGCTGATAGCAGTAACTTGGTTTCAACCTCATTATCCGCCCTCCTAATCAATGATTGGTATGAGAATCATTCCACGCTTTTGCAAAACTTCAGTTTCAAGCTCATTTTCGTCCATAATCGCATTTACTGAAGTGTTATAGCGTTTTGCTATGTCCCATACATCCTCGCCTATATCAGCGTAGTATATTTTCAGGGCATATGTGGTATCCTTTTTCTTAGGTGCACCCTCATCAACCTTTATCTCCTTTGCGACAGTAACAGAAACTACATCGTAAAGACATCCGCGAATACAAATCTCTGAGCGAACCTCCACTGCATTGTTCGATGCAAGGCTGAAGCTTGTAGAGTTTACGCATACTGTGGGGAAGAATACGCTATCCTCATTTACCCCTGCCACCATAATGGTGTTGTCTACTACCTCGTTGCTCTCAAGGTAAATCGTGGTGCCGTCGGATGCCCTTGCAAGTATGCAGCTGGTTAATGTGGCAGAAACAACGATTTCCTCGGATGATATTGCCTTGGTTGTTATGTTGCTCACCATGCTCCATGCATCAAGAACAGCATCAATTGTGCCGTCAGCAAACTCAACTGTGCTTTCAGCGATAAAGGATTGATTAATGCGTGTGGGGGGCATTTCCACCTTGACTGTATCGGTGGTAAAGGAAGTGCTAAAGTCTGTCGAATAGGAGTCGGTGATATACTGTATCTGCGTTTCCTTATGGGCGTTACAGGTGGTCAGTATCACAATTTCTACAGAAAAAATTCGGTTTTCGTCATCATTGCCCTGCTTAATTACAACATCGCAGCCGGCAACATTCATGTCAACATAGCAGATATATTCCTCGTTTATACCCTCTAGATCGATAATCTGGCTTATTGGTATAGTCATTTGCATTGTCTCAAGCTCTTGACCGTTTCCGATGTCGGTGGCATAAAGCATTGTAAGCACCGCCTCGCCCTTTGCAATAACTTTGTTGGCAATGAGCTTGCAGTCCCCTGCTGTTGCAACCGCATCATAGCGAATAAGTGTCTGTGCAGGCGGCTTTGATGGGCTTAGTTCAATGGTTTCACGAAGGGTGTTCTGCTTGCTTGTGTAAAGCCTTCCTCCGTCGTAGTTAACGTTCTTTTTCCTACACTGAACTCCCATACCCGACATGTTTGATATTATGTCCTTTATACCCTTGCAAGTTACTCTTACCTTGCAGCTTACAGCACCCCTAATATCAAGCCTGCGCTCACTTACAGCTCGGCAATTACAATAATCAAGCTTGGGTGTAATTGTCACTTGTGGGTTGCTGCACGAACGGGAAAGCTCAATTGTCTTAGAGTATGAGAAACGCTGGTCTACGCACTTGACCGACCTGCTGTCCTCCGCGCAGTACAGCACTTTTATCTGTACAACTGCATCGTAGGTCAGCCTGTCTGAGGTGGTGTTGTAGGATACGATTCTAGGTGTCAGCTGGCATTTGAGTATCTTAAATATAGCTGGGTAATAGTCAGGCAGTATATAATCAAACTCAACCGACTGCTCGTTTATGCCATCATATACCACCTCATTTACACAGAGTGCCTCTCTGTTTAGCTTTAATTCCATGTTGACCTCCAGTCTGCCGCGTAAGCGACAAAATGTATATAATTGAACTGCGCTTGCCATTTAGGCTTATACTACAATATCTATATTCAAAGGAGGCCTCTTGTATGACAACCTATATGCCATATAAAGACAATTTATAAGTATATACAATGTTGCAGCATAATCGTATTATTTTCACTCCCCTACTTGAAATGTTCATTGTTTTCATATACAATGAAATATATATTGTTAAAAGGAGGCATACATGCATGAAGTTTTCTGACGGCTTCTGGCTTAATAAGCAAGGATATGAGGTTTCTTTCCTGTCTCAAGCCTATGAAGTAACAACAACAAAGAACTCAATGACTGTCTTAGCGACAAAAGATCGTATTTTCAACCGCGGACAAACTCTGGGTGGTCCAATACTCGAGGTCACTTTTTCATCTACAAATGAAAACGTTATCAGAGTCACCGTTGACCATAACAAGGGTGATCTGCCAAAGGCTCCTCACTTCACCCTTTACGAGGACCGTAGCTTTACCCCAACTATTACAAATACCGACGAATATGCCGAGCTTGTGAGCGGCAAAACCCGTGTTCGTGTCGACAAGATAAAGGGCTGGTTGGTTGAGTATTTTTACGAGGACAGGCCCCTTACCAGCAACGGCTGGCGTACAACCTCAATTATTGAGGAGTCACCTGTAATGACCTCAAAGCGCAAGGCACTTGGTGAGGAAAGACGCTTCTGGGATATTCCTGAGGTTGATTGTAATACCATTATTCGTGAGCAGTTAAGTCTTGGTGTTGGCGAGTGCGTTTACGGCTTTGGTGAGAAATTCTCCACCTTTGTTAAGAACGGTCAAACCGTTGAGGTTTGGAACGCTGACGGCGGCACCTGCTCCGAGCAAGCTTACAAATCAATCCCCTTCTATGTTTCAAGCAAGGGCTATGGTGTGCTTGTAAATCACCCTGAGCGTGTGTCCTTTGAGGTTGCATCCGAGACTGTTTCTCGTGTTGCATTCTCAGTTTACGGACAAAGACTTGATTACTTTGTTATCGGCGGCGAAAATATTGCTGATGTACTTGAGGGCTATACCACCCTTACAGGTAAGCCTGCACTTACCCCTGCATATTCCTTTGGCCTATGGCTTACCACCTCATTTACCACAAACTACAATGAGGAAACTGTCACCGAATTCATCGATGGCATGGCAAGTCGTGATATTCCTCTTGAGGTTTTCCACTTTGACTGCTTCTGGATGAAGGAATTCCAGTGGTGCGACTTTAAGTGGGATACTCGTCAATTCCCTGAACCTGAGGCTATGCTTAAGCGCCTTAAGGATCGTGGACTTGAAATATGCGTTTGGATTAACCCCTATATCGGGCAGCGTTCAGAGCTGTTTGAGGAAGGCTACAAGCGTGGCTATTTTGTACGCAACAAGGACGGCAGTGTGTTCCAGTGCGATATGTGGCAACCTGGAATGGCTATTGTTGACTTTACAAACCCCAATGCATGCGAATGGTACGCAAGCAAGCTTCGTGCACTTTGCGAAATGGGCGTTGACGCATTCAAAACCGACTTCGGCGAGAGAATTCCTACTGATGTCGTTTACTTTGACGGCTCCGACCCTTATCGTATGCACAACTACTACACTCAGCTTTACAACAAGACTGTTTTCAATGTACTAAAGGAATATTATGGTGAAAACAAGGCTTGCTTATTTGCTAGAAGTGCAACCGTTGGCGGTCAGCAGTTCCCTGTTCACTGGGGAGGCGACTGCTCAGCTACCTACGAATCAATGGCAGAGACTCTGCGTGGCGGACTTTCACTTTGCCTAAGCGGCTTTGGCTACTTCAGCCATGATATTTCAGGCTTTGAGGAAACTGCAACACCTGACATCTACAAGCGTTGGTCCGCATTTGGACTAATGTCCTCACATTCCCGTCTGCACGGCAACTCATCCTATCGTGTGCCGTGGCTCTTTGATGAGGAAAGTGTTGATGTTTTGCGCCACTTTACAAACCTTAAGGGCAGGCTAATGCCTTATCTATACGCAAACGCTGTTAAGACAGCTTCCACTGGTGTCCCCATGATGAGAGCAATGGTAATTGAATATGCAGATGACCCTGTTTGCTTGCATCTAGACCGCCAGTATATGTTCGGCGACAATCTGCTTGTTGCTCCTGTCTTCAATGATAAGGGCTCTGCGGAATTCTATGTCCCTGCCGGCAACTGGACTGATATCCAAAGCGGCAAGGTTTACGAGGGCGGACGCTACTACAAGGAAAACTTTGACTACTTCTCAATGCCTCTGCTTGCTAAGCCTAACAGCATTATAGCTTACGGTAAATTCGGCAAGCGCTTTGAGTATGATTATCTTGACGGCACTGAATTTGTTATCTATGGTCTTGAGGACGGCAAATCCGCTTCAACCACTATCTATGACGTTGATGCAAACAAGGTATTCGAGCTTACAGCAAGCCGCAGCGGAAATATTGTTAATATCCAGCATACCGCTACTAACAAGGCTTTCACTGTATCAATGGATGGCAATGTAGCTGAGAAATCCTCAGATACAACAATGGGCATTAAACTTTAAACTTTAAAACTAACACAACGACAAAACCGCCTCAAGGCTTAAGCCTTGAGGCGGTTTTTGGTTAAGTGTTAATATTCAGTGTTAGCGGTTGTTATAATTGGCTTCCCATCCCTGTCAAGCAGTGGTGTTAAGCCACCCGAATAGCCACGGTGGATATAGAGGTAGTTCACGCCAGTTTCAGTATCAACCCAAACTTGCTTTGAGCCGTCACCCAGTTGGCTGCCCTCTTGCCAAGTTTTAATGAATCGCTTTTTACCCCATGCCATAATATCACCCCATAGCTCTCTTAATAATCGCCTGTGGGTTCGCTTTCTTCCTCATTATAAGAATCATTACCATAGAAGTTCCTTGTGCAACCCGGGGCGACATTTAAATTCATCCCACGCTTAATTGGTGCTAGCAGAAAACCCAGCACAATGCCGGACATAAAACTGCACATCGCAAGTAAAATTGCAACTGGCTTACTCATAACTGCCTACTTTCTTGGTCTTTTGACCGAATGACGCTTGATGAGGTTCCCTGTCACAAGCGTTCTGCCCGATGAAAAGCTCGGGTCCTCAATCTTACGAATAACTATATTAACTGCCTCTGCGGACATTCTGCGCATATTTACATCAACTGTGGTAATTTCAGGCTGACTTAATGTGGAGAAAATGTAGTTATCATATCCCACTACCGATGCGTCAAACGGCACGTTAAGTCCCATTGACTTGAGCTGATTTATAAGCCTATATGCAGTTTCGTCGCAGTTGCAGACAAATGCTGTTGGCATTTTTTTAGGCAAATCAAACTCCGTAAAAATATTACCATCATCTCTGTCTTTAATCACAAATTCCTCTTTGATGGGGACTTTGTATTCAAGTAATGCTTTATAATATCCCAAATAGCGGTCTTGAATACTTGAGGTGGCATTTATCGAGCCCACAAACGCTATGGAGTTATGACCTTTTTCAAGCAAGTAGCTTGTTATCATGTAAGAGCCATAGAAGTTGTCAGATAAAACCGTATCCACCTTCGCTTTGCTGCTGTAGAAATCAAGGAATACCATAGGAATATTGATTTTTGATATTGATTGAACATAATCCTCGGATAGCTGCCCCAGCACAATTAAGCCGTCAATCTTGTTATCCAATACTACATTGGGCAGCTCATTTGCTTGCTCCTTTTCATCGGAGATAACATCAAGTATGCCATAATAGCTATGCCTTGCAAGATGCTCAACAATATGCTGATACATCAACCAGTAAAAAGATGCATTCTCATCGAAATACCGTTTGGGCGCAATTATACCTATGTTATAGGTCATGCCTTCCTTTGCAGCCTTAGCTAAGCTGTTATAGCGATAGCCCATCTCAAGAGCTTTTATCTTAATTCGCTCGCGTAGTTCCTCGCTTACGCCATCCTTGTCGCCTAATGCCTTGGATACGGTAACAGTGCTTACACCCATTTCCTTACCTATATCACTCATTGTAACATTCACTTTTGACATATTGCTACCATCCTTTGCTAAACGTTCTTACACTATTTTAAGTTATTTAAACAAGTTTGTAAAGTAAAATCGCTATTACTAAAATTATTTGTCAAATATAAATAAGACAGTGAGTATATATCAATGCAAATACACAAGGATTTTATCAAAAATTAGCCGTTTCAATGGCAGGTTCACTTTCAACAATCCGTCTTTGCTTCCACTTGCCTGACATAATAAATGCTCCGGCAAAAATCAATGCGCCGATTGGAGCAATGGAAATTGAGAGAGCAACTCCGTTTAACCCCATAAAGGAGGATAGTAAATACGCAAGGGGAATACGCAAAATAAATGAGCTTATGCTGGTGTTGATAAGAGAAATCATCGGGAAACCTGCACCTGTAATTAGCCCGCCTACACAAAACAGCACACTTAACACGAAATATTCAAGGCTGCTTAGCCTTAAATAGTCTACGCCTATCTTTGCAACTTCAGGATTGGTGGTGAAAAGTCCAATTATTTGCTCTGAGAAAATAAACACAAATATAAAGATTACTGTTACAAGCGGTAAAAGCGCCTTTATGCCGGCAAATAAGGTTTGCTTAGCTCGGTCGTAAAAACCTGCGCCAATATTCTGCCCTGCCATTGAGGAGATTGCTGTTGAAAAGGCAACCGCAGGGAGAATTGCAATACCGTTTACCTTGGATGCAATTCCTGCTGCAGAGGAGCCAAACTGGCCGTAGGAGTTTACAATTGATGCAAGCACTAGAAAGCTTGACTGAACAAGCCCCTGTTGAACAGCACTTGGAAGCCCCAGTCTAATTAGAAGCTTTGTTATTGCGCCATCTATCTTAAAACTTGTAAGCTTTAACTCAAAGGAAAAATGGCTGCGGACAAGGTAAATGATTGCAAGCAAAAAGCTTACTGCCTGTGCAGTTATTGTTGCAAGAGCTGCACCGAAAACGCCCATTTCCATAGGGCCTACAAAAAGCACATCAAGCCCTATGTTGACAATAGTTGCCGCAACTATAAAGTACATCGGACGCTTTGAATCACCCATTCCGCGCAAAATTGCAGCTAGGGCATTATAGCCAAAGATGAATATCATGCCCGCTGAGGATACACGTAAGTAAACAAGTGCGCCATCGAAGGATTCCTTCGGTGTATCAAGCAGGCGTAATAGCGGTTCTGCTGAAATTAGCATTATAATGGAGACTATTACAGATGTAATCATAAATACGCTTAAAAATGTGCCGATTGCTTTTTCGATTTTTTCGTGTTTGCCTGCGCCGATATATTGCGAGATAAGCACTGTACCACCCGTTGCAAGTCCGATTACCACACTGTTTGCAAGCATCATTACCTGACTGCTGATAGTGAGTGCCGATGTCCCCGCTGATGAGGTAGCAGTATCGACAAACTGCCCTACTACTATCATGTCAACGATGCCGTATAGTGCTTGCAATATATTGGCTATTAGAAAGGGGATTGCAAATTTAATAAGCAGCTTTGTTACATTCCCCTGTGTTAGGTTGGTATGTAGTTTTTTCATTTTGTATTTCCTTTCGATGTGACTTTGTTTTTCTACTTTATTTCTATATTTATTTGAAATTTGTCAAAACTAAGTGCCGCCATAAGGCGGCACTTGCCAATTGCTGTTAAATGCCTTATTCCTCTTCCGGAATAACAAAGAGAAGAATGATGTAGGCTAGTAGTCCTGCGCCTGCCATTAAGCCAAAAACTACCCATAACGCTCTGATAATGGTAGGGTCAAGATTGGTATAATCCGCAACTCCTCCGCAGATACCAGCAAACATTCTCTTAGTGCGTGATCTTACTAACTTTTTAGGCTCCATAGTCCGATAACCCCCCAACATAATAATTATTAATATTATATCATCTTTGTATGATTATATCAAGTAAAAGTTGCTCAACCCAAATTTTTACGGCAGCAGTATTAACCGCAGCCGTAAAAATTAAATAATTCTCTCTAAAGCTAAGCTCTGAGCATTGCTTTGAATTGTAACCTCAACTTGTCCGCTATAAGTGCTATAAACTCCGAATTTGTTGGTTTACCCTTACCGGTGTGAACAGTGTAACCAAAGAAGCTGTTTAATGTGTCGAGGTCCCCTCTATCCCAAGCAATTTCAATCGCATGGCGAATTGCACGCTCAACCCTCGATGATGTGGTGTTAAACTTTTTTGCAACTGTGGGATAAAGAAGCTTTGTGACGCTGTTTATCATTTCATTGTCCTCAATCGACAGCAAAATAGCACAGCGAAGGTAATGATAGCCTTTGATATGAGCAGGTACGCCTATCTGATGAATAATATCAGTCACTACATACTCAAGGTCGTCGCTATTGTCGCTTATGGTGTAACTGAAGGCTTTAGACTCTTTTGATTCGCCTCCTGTTAATGAAACGATGCGCTCAGCAAGTGTTTTGATTTCAAAGGGCTTGAGCATGTAATAAGACGCACCGCTTGCCATTACTTCTCTTTCGATAAAGGGGTTGTCATACGCAGTAGTTACGATAAAAATCGGCCTTTTGAGAGATGAGCTGTTCACCTTGCGAATAAGCTCAATTGCATCAAGATGCGGCATGATTGCATCTGCAACAACTACGTCAGGCGCTTCGTTCCTAATAGCCTCGTAAAGCGCTAACCCATCCTTCGGTCGTGCGACGACATAAAACCCCATAGTCTTAAGACTATTTGCGCAAAGCACACCGAAATCAGGGCTGTCATCACCAATCATGATCTTCACTTTGTTTGTCATTGTCTAAAAACCTCCATTGCTATTTATTTCAATCACATAATACCATATTTTGGAATAGATAGCAAGTGTTTTTTAACAATTTCTTTATAATTTTTTAATAAATGCGATTGACGCCTTTAATCATACTACTAATTTGCCCCAATTTCAATATCCTTTGAATATTTGTACATATTTTCACAAAAAATGCCGTAACCTTTTGTAGGATCTTTCACAAAAACATGGGTTACAGCCCCAATTAACTTGCCATTTTGAATTATTGGGCTTCCACTCATGCCTTGGACTATTCCTCCCGTGGCTGCTAAAAGTTTTGGATCGGTCACTTTTATTACAATATTTTTTGTTATTGTGTCATCATTAAGGTCAATTTTTTCTATGAGTATGTTGTACTCACAGGGACTTGTGCCGCTAATGGTAGTATAAATTGTCGCAGGACCTATCTTTACCTCCTGTCTGAGCGCCATTGGTATTTGGTCATAAGCGCTCGGGCAAAAATTAAGTGTACCAAATAACCCTGTCTGAGTATTTTTCATGAGCATTCCTATGGGGCTTTCTGAAATAAAACTGCCTGAAAGCTCACCGGGGACACCTGATTGAGCTTTGATAACATCACCTATTGCAACAGGCACAACTTCTCCAGTGTCTAGCGGCAGAATTTCGCCTGTGTCAACATCGCATACAGGATGCCCAAGCGAGCCAAATGCCGAGGTTGCAGGATCAAAGTAAGTTACCGTTCCTATTCCTGCGCTACTGTCACGCACCCAAATTCCAGCCTTATAACATTGACCTGCTGTCGAAAAAACAGGTGAAATTTCAAGCTCCATTTCACGCTCATCACGCTGTAAAACAATATCAACTGTCTTGCCGTCAGTTTTCTCTATCACCCTTGCAATATCCTGATTGCTTTCGACTATTTGACCGTCTACGGACAATATTATATCTCCGACTTTTAATCCTGCTTCCTTTGATGGGCTAATTGCTCCATTTTTGCCGTCAATGTCAGCAAGACCAATTACCACCACACCTTTTGTAAGCATTTTTATACCAAAGGGAGTTCCTCCCGGGATAAGCAAAGGACGGTCGATACTCGTCACCTTGACGTCCTTTATTGGTATCACGCCAAAAAGCTTTAACGAAACGATTTCGCTGCTTTGAACCGTCGCCGAAGCTTGAGCAGCCTTAGTTTCATTGAGTTTTGGCTTTGCTTGAATTTCTTGCTGGTTTTCAAAAGCTAATACTTTATTTTCTGTGACATAATAGCTTTCAGGGAGAATGTTGTCGTAGTAAGCTATTGTGCCAAATAATGCAATGACCGCTGTGCAAGCGGCCGCTGAAACTCTCCTAATAATTTTGTACATAAAACCCTCCAATTGCAGCGTAAATTTTTCGATTTTCGCTACAATATTAATATCCGCAAAACAAAACTAAATATCATAGGTAATTGACACGGTCATTATTTGACATAGTAAGTATAATTTTATTTCATATAAGTCAAATTTAATGTTTGTATTTTGTATGAAGCTTTGATATAATGTATTGTATCTTAAATATGGCAACAAAGTTGCAGTATTAAATCTGTTATGTTCGAATTTTATAATTTTTTAAGGTTTCATTATTAAAATATTATTTGCTGATATTGCCTTTATGATTAGTGCAAT
>CAZLMF010000052.1:0-10888 GCA_964560565.1 uncultured Oscillospiraceae bacterium | reverse complement strand
ATCGCTGATGTACAGAAGTATCTAGGAACTGGCTACAGATTCGTTAACTTTACTTCTGGTGGCGATGAACTTGTTGCTCCTCCTGTAGGAACCACTCAGCTTTCAGACTTGCAGGCTTCAAAAGATGGTGTTGTTCTTCTTAACGGAACCACTGTTGTTGATTCTGCTGCTGCAGTTGCTTACTTTAACGGTGTAATCGCTGCTGCGAACACCGCTGGAGAAAACGCTTATAATGCGGATCTTGCAGCTTTCAATGCAATCACCATCTCTAAGACTGAAGCAACTGCTGCTGTTAATGGCATCAAGAAGATTGTTGATGAAAAGGCAGTTAAGACAGACCTATTCGCTGCTATATACAAGGAGCTTGCAGGCACAAACGTTAAGGGCACCTTCTATATGTTCGGTCAGCTTTCACCTAAGGCATACGTTCTTAGCACCCCTGACTTCAAAAAGGATCCTATCGGCAACTTCGGCGCATACATCATATCTGGTGTATCCGGAACAGTCGCTGCTAAGGGCTCCCTTACCTTCACACAGGTTCTCAAGCCTGAGGAAGCTTCCAACGATTTCTGGGTAAAGAATGTTATCAACAATAATGGCGAATTCGCTTACAACCTGTCAGTATTCCCTATTGGATGGGCTGGCTGGGATTGGGATCTTCCTGCAGGCGTATCCTATGTTGTTAACCTTGTAAACGAAAAGGGCGGCAAGCTCGAGATTTACAATGGCTCTGCAACTGCTGCTAACCAGGGCAAGACCGTTAGCGAAATTGCTAAGTTCCTTGGCGATGCTGACATGAAGGCAATTGAGATTGTTGTTTCAAACAGCAACTCCACCAACACAGACTTCGTTCTTGTTGGCGGCGACTTCACCTACTCCGCATATCCTAAGGGATACGTAGTTCCTGCTGTTGAGACCACAGAAGAGACCACAGCTGAGACCACAGCTGATACCAGAGAAGAGACCTCAGCTACCGCTGACGATATCGACGAGCCAGCTGACACTGGTGCTGCTGCACTAGTAGTTGCTCCTGCTATCATCTCAGCTATCGCTACAATCATCTCTAAGAAGAGAAAGTAAATTCGTCGAGTGAGTTCTGACGCTTAAAAGTGAAAGAATTATAATTGACACCATGAGCACCGCCCGTTATGCAGAAACGGGCGGTGCTTTCTTTTTCCTCATTTGGTTTAAATAATTAAGCTTAAATTACACATTATCCCATTTAGGCTGTCAAAATAGACAAATACCCATATATTTTTTGTTGAAACTATATTGACAATACTCACAATGCTTGATATAATAAGCACATAATCATTAAGCAAATTGGGTAAACAAAACATACTTTTACTTAAATCATTTACATTACGCGACTTTGCTGTTTCCGCAGTTAAGCAAAGCGTGTATTTTTTCGAGATATTTTGCAAGCTTTTTGTAGCTTTTTTAGTTAAGAAAGATAGGAGGGGAAACCTTTGAGCACCTTGTTAAAAACACAGGGAGTTTGCCGTGACTTCAATATAGGCGACGGTAGTGTAGTTCATGCACTTAAAGACATCAATATCGAAATCGAAAGCGGAAAGCTTACTGTCCTGCGTGGGCGCTCAGGCTCAGGCAAAACCACTCTCATTAACCTCCTAGGCGCACTCGACAAGCCAACCGCAGGCACAATCAACTTCGGTGACACCGAAATCACAAGCATTTCCGAGGCTCGCCGTGACAAGCTTAGGCGCTTTGATATGGCATTCGTGTTCCAATCCGTTGCGCTCATTTCATCAATGACTGCGCTTGAGAATGTCGAATTTGCTCTGCGCCTTGCGAATATCCCTTATGACGAGAGGCAAAAGCGTGCAAAGAAATGCCTTGCCCTAGTGGGACTTGAAAAAAGAATGACACACCGCCCTGCCGAAATGTCAGGTGGCGAGCAGCAGCGTGTCGCTATCGCAAGGGCTATTGCCCATGAACCACAGCTCATTTTCGCAGACGAGCCAACAGCAGAGCTTGATACTGCGACAGGACTTGCCGTTGTCAAGTTGTTTAAAGATTTAGTCGAGCAGCATAAGCTGACTATAATTATGACCACCCACGACCCGAGCATGATGGAGGTCGCGGATAAGGTATATACGCTTGAGGACGGTGAAATTATTGCATAGAGATGAAAACGTTTCCACAGACGCTAAAATCGCCCCCATGATTTTATGCGAAAACTTGGTTAAGATATACAAAACTGACGAAACCGAAGTTGTCGCCCTGCAAGGGCTAGACCTCACAGTGCAGCGTGGCGAGCTAATGGCGATTGTCGGCAACTCAGGCTCAGGAAAGTCCACATTGCTCAATCTCCTAGGCGGGCTTGACCTGCCAAGCGCAGGCGGACTATTCGTCGATGGCAAGGAGCTTAGCGCATTCACTGAAAAGGAGCTTATCGACTACAAGCGAAGCACGGTAGGCTTTGTATGGCAAAACAACGCACGAAACCTTATAAATTATCTGACCGCCTTGCAAAATGTCGAATTACCGATGATTTTCCACGGTGGCGCAAAGCGAGAAAAGGCCCTTGAGCTTTTAGATATGGTAGGGCTATCCCATAGGCGCAACTCCCGTTTAGGGCAAATGTCAGGCGGTGAGCAGCAGCGAGTGGCAATTGCAATTGCCCTTGCCAACAATCCCAAACTCCTTCTGGCAGACGAGCCGACAGGCTCCGTCGATACCAAAACCGCAGCAATGATACTTGACATATTTAAAGGCTTAAACCGCAGCATGGGTGTTACAGTAGTCATTGTCACCCACGACCAAAAGCTTGCTCATGAGATTGACCGTGTTGTTTCAATCCGAGACGGCAGAACAAGCAGTGAGGTACTGCGAAGGCGTTCTTACGCCGAGCAACTTAGCGAAATCGGCGATACCCTTGCCGTAGCACCCGAAGAAGCCACCCATGACGAGTTATCAGTCCTTGATAGGGTAGGCAGGCTCCAGTTGCCCCGTGAATACATTGAAAATCTTGGTATTAAAGGCGGCGACAGGGTTCGGGTTGAACTAGATGAAGGAAAAATTTCTATTTACAAATATGTGCAGTAAAACTGCTACTGAAAGGTGGATAAACGTGATAAATTGCAAGCAAAACTCTTTAAGGCTAAAGTCAATACTGCTTTTAGCTGCAATTGTGCTGACCATGTTTTCGTTCCCCATTCCTGCGGGTGCAGAGGAAGTAACACAGGACAATACTGATACTGTTACAGCTCAGGACCTCACCCTTGAGGTTACTGAGGCTGACTCTACCCGTGAGAATACTTATAGTAAATACTATGATAAGTACAAGGACGAAAACAAGCCAATGACTCCCGTAGTCATCAATGCCGCTGACTACATAGCACAAGAAGACGCTGAACTTGAGGTACTAAAGGATTTCGAGGGCGTAGAAGACGTGCTTAGCTGGAATAACCAGTCAGGTTCTGTCACATGGGAGATTGACATTCCCGAAACAGGAATTTATAATCTTCAGCTTTTGTACTATCCTCTACCTGGGCAAAACGTAAGCATCGAGATGCAAATGCTAATCGATGGCAAGCTTCCCTATGATACCGCAAGCAGGATTTACCTCCACCGTATCTGGGATAACGAATACCCCATCACCGTTGACGAGAATGACAACGAAATTCGCTCACCTCAGGTTGAAGTCCCCCAGTGGATAAACAAGCCTGTGAACGACCGTGACGGTCTGTTTAATGATCCGTTGTTCTTCTATCTGACCGAGGGTAAGCATGAAATCACCTTTGTGGGTGAGAAAACCTACCTTGCAATCAAGTCACTGACATTCTTCAATAGTGAGGACTTGCCTTCCTATCAGGATGTTAAGCCTTCACAAGCTGAAATTGACGCTACTCCTACCTTCTATGACAAAATAGAGGGCGAGGATGCAATATACAAGACCGAGTCCACCCTATACCCCACCTATGACCGCACAAGCTACCTTACCACACCATCGCATCCTTCAAAGATGCGCTACAACACAATAGGTCAGCTTAACTGGGACAAAGCAGGTCAAGCAATCGCATGGGAAGTTGTTGTTCCCAATGACGGTTACTATAAAATAGGCATTAAAGCACGCCAAAATGAAATGCGCGGATTCTTCTCGAACCGCCGCATATACATTGATGGTGAAGTTCCTTATGCAGAAATGGACCAAGTTCGCTTTAATTACAGCCTAGATTGGCATACCAACACCCTATCTGACGGCGACGAGGAAATGTATGTTTACCTCACTGCAGGCAAGCACACCCTAGTCGCAGAAGCAGTCCCAGGTGTAATCGGCGACACAATGCGCCGCCTTGATGAACTGGTTTACCAGCTCAACTACTACTACCGCCGTATCCTTATGATTACAGGCCCCACACCTGACGAGTGGAATGACTACCAAATTGACCTCCAGTTGCCAAGCCTACTTGGTACCTACGAGGATGCAATCGAGCAGCTATACTTTGAGAAAGATAATATAGAGAGCGTTACAAAGCAAAAGGGCAGTGAAGCTACTTCGCTTGAGTCTCTTGCAATTGCACTTGAGCGTGCAGTTAAAAAACCTGATGATATCCCCTCTATGCTCGGTACAATAAAGGATAGAATTTCAGCGGTTTCCGCTTGGATGCGCAACTTCCGTGAGCAGCCCCTAGAGGTTGACTACATTGAAATCAGCTCATCTGAAGAAAAATTCCTATCTACAAAAGAAAATTTCTTCAAGAGTTTTTCTTTCGGCTTCCAAGCATTCATCGGCTCATTCTTTGAGGACTACAATGTTCTTACAAACGAGCGTGAGGATGCACTTAACGTATGGGTAAGCCAAGGACGTGACCAAGCACAGGTCGTAAAAGAGCTTGTAGATAACGACTTTAAGAGGGATAACCCCGACATTGACATCACTATTAACCTAGTACAAGGCTCAATTCTTGAGGCTACACTAGCAGGAAAAGGCCCTGATGTTGCCGTATTTATAGGAGGCGACTTCCCAATCCAGCTTGCAGCTCGTGGACTTCTTGTGGATGTAAGCCAATTCCCTGATTATGAAGAAGTTTCAACTCGCTTTGCTGAGCATACATCCACTCTTTTCACCTATGACCGTGGCGTATACGCACTGCCGGTAAGTCAAAACTTCCCGATGCTATTCTATCGCACGGACGTTTTAGAGGAGCTTGGCATTACCGAGCCACCCGAGACATGGGATGAATTCATTGAAATGCTGCGCCCAATTCAGCGCAACTATATGCAAGCAGGTCTTATCCTGCCTCAAACAGCTGTAGTTGGCTCAGGTGGAGCTACGAGCACAGTAACTGACGCAGGTCACACATTTGCAATGCTGCTGCTTCAATCAGGACTTAACTACTACAATGAAGCACAAAACGAAACCACATTTAACGATCCAAGGGCAATTGAAGCCTTTGAGACTTGGACTAAATTCTATACTGTATACAGCTTTGACCAAACCTACGACGCATATTCACGTTTTAGGACAGGCGAGATGCCGATGATTATTCAGAATTACACATTCTATAACCAGCTAAGCGTTGCAGCACCTGAGATTCAAGGCTTATGGAGTTTTTGCCCAGTCCCTGGAACAGTTAAAGAAGATGGTACAATTTCTCACGCAACAAACTCTGGAAGTGCAGGCGCAATTATCTTCAACAAGGTAAATAACGTCACTGGTGCATGGGAGTTTATCAAGTGGTTTACAAGCACAGAGATTCAAATCCAGTACGGGCGCACAATAGAGGCTTTAATGGGCCCTATGGGACGCTTTGATGCCGCAAACCTTGAGGCTCTTGAGCAGTTGCCGTGGTCAAACAAGGAGTTTGGACTACTTAGCTCTCAGATTGAGCATCTTGTAGAGATACCGGTTATTCCTGCATCTTACTCAGTTACAAGAGATATAATGAACGCATTCAGAAGTGTTGTAAACAATGCCGATAATGCAAGATATGCACTCAATGCATATAACAGAGACATTAACTTTGAGATTCAAAGAAAACGCGAAGAACTTGGAATAGATTAAGAAAAGGAGGGGAACAAGTTGTCTGTTAAAGCAAATGCCGTGGTCGGCAAAAGAGATGTCAGCAAGTTGAAATACACTCTGCATCAAATGAGAGTTAATTTATCCGCATACGGAATGATAGCGCCCTTCTTTATTCTTTTCACCATTTTCACAATCATTCCCGTCACAATGTCGTTGCCGATTGGATTCACCAACTTTAACCTAGTTCAATTCCCTAAGTTTGTGGGGCTAAACAACTTTTACACACTGTTTTTGGAGGACGATACATTCCTCATAGCAATTAAGAACACACTCATTTTTGCAGTTTTGACAGGTCCGTTGAGCTATTTTGCCTGCTTCCTTATTGCATGGCTTATCAACAACCTTGGCAGAACGTTAAAAACCGTATTTACCGTTATTTTCTACGCTCCCTCGATGGCGACAAACATTTACGTCATCTGGCAGCTGATTTTCTCCGGAGATACCTATGGTTTTGCAAACGCATGGCTAATCAAGCTTGGTATAACAAACGGTGCCGTTCAGTGGTTGACTGACACGAAATACATGATGGGCGTCGTTATACTTGTGCAGTTGTGGATTTCACTGGGTGCAGGATTCCTTGCAATGATAGCAGGGCTTCAGGGCATACCCCGTGACCGCTACGAGGCAGGCTCAATCGAGGGCGTGCGCAACCGTGGACAGGAGCTTATCTATATAACTATTCCTGCAATGGGGCCGCAGATGCTATTTGCGGCAGTTATGCAAATTGTTTCATCCTTTACAGCGGGAGCAGTTGGGCAGATGCTAACAGGCTTCCCAAGTACGGACTATGCGACTCACACAATTCAAAACCATGCTTTCGACTATGGCTTTATTAGGTACGAGATGGGTTACGCATCAGCAATTTTGTTCGTACTGTTCGTGGTAATGATTATTGCCAATAAACTAATTAGAAAAATTCTGCACAAATACACAGATGTATAAGGAGGGATAAATAATGAAGCTTTTTTCAAAAAGAAGAATTAGTGGATCGCTTAGAGGCGATATTGCGATGTTTACACTACTTGCACTACTTAGTATTTTCATGATTTTCCCCTTTTACTTTACTATTGTGCAATCGATCAAGCCTATGGAGGAACTCTTTGTTTTCCCTCCTAAGCTTTACGCCCAAAGCCCCACATTTGAAAACTTTACAGAGCTTTTCAAGGTTGCAGGCAACCTATGGGTGCCTTTCTCAAGATATGTATTTAACAGCTTATTTGTAACAATTGTTGTTACTGTGGCAAATATCTTTTGCGCATCCTCCGCAGCTTATGTTCTTGCTAAGGTTAAAATGCCAGGGCAAAAACTACTTAACCAAGTTATCGTTCTGTCACTCCTATTTACAAGTGCGGTAACAGGCATTATGCAGTACATGGTAATGGCTGTACTTGGCATGATTGACTCATACTTTGCGCTTATTCTCCCTGCCGTTGCGACCCCTATGGGGCTATTTCTAATGAAGCAGTTTATGGGGCAGGTTCCCGACTCGCTTATAGAGGCTGCAAGGATTGACGGCGCAGGGCATTTTCGCACTTGCTGGCAGGTTGTAATGCCAAACGTTAAGCCGGCATGGCTAACGCTTATAGTATTCTCCTTCCAAGGTGCATGGAACATCACAGGTCAAAACTTCGTTTACAATGAGTCACTAAAGACTCTTCCGACAGTAATGAGCCAAATCACAGCATCAGGCTTAGCAAGGCAGGGCATAAGCTTTGCAGGCGCAGTAATAATGATGCTACCTCCGCTAATCGTATTCATTGCAACACAAAGCAATGTTATGGAGACAATGGCGCACTCAGGTATTAAGGAATAATGCTAGCTGAGTTGCAAAATCATATAGAAAAGGGTGAAGCACAGTGAAATATATGAAAAAGCTCCTATGCTTGCTATGTGTGTTGATTATAGGCGTTACGTCGTTCTCAACAGCTGTTTCTGCGGACTTACCTTATTATGGATATAACTATGACTGGTGGGGAATGCCCGTTCCGTCACAGAATGGTTATGTGCCGGACTTAGTGGTAACAGGAGAGCAGATTGGCGTAGGCACATTCAAGGAAGCACAGGATTTGTTTATATCTGACGATGAGCTGTTCTACATTGCAGACTCTGGCAATAACAGAATTGTCGTAACAGATAAGGATTTCAACCTCATAAGGGTAATCGACACTCTTATAGAGGAAGACGGCACAGAAACTACGTTTAATAACCCCATGGGTGTTTTTGTAGATCATAAAAACAACCTTTACATTGCTGATACCAACAACGAGAGAGTTATTCTAGCTGATGCGGACTTAAACGTAATAAGATACTTCCACAAGCCGGAGAGCGAGGTTTACCCCGCTGACATCACATACAACCCACGAAAGGTTACCGTAGACAAGGCAGGGACAATGTTTGTCGTTGTCAAGAGCGTTAACCAAGGTGCGGTTACGTTCTCACCGGACGGCACATTTAAGGGCTTTTACGGTGCAAACCGTGTTCAGACCACAGCAGACGTTATTGCAAACGCATTCTGGAAAACGGTGCTAAGCCCCGAGGCAGCCCGTAAGCGTAAGAGAAGCGTTGCAGTTGAGATTGCAAACTTTGATATTGACGAGGACGGCTTTGTTTACACAGTAACAGAGGCTAAATCACTGGATACTGACGTATTAAAGAAGCTAAGTCCTTCAGGCAAAAACATATATGAGACACTTGGATATTCAGACTACTTCTACGGCGATTGGGGCTCGGTATATTATCTAGGTCAAACCATTACCTCATCAATAGTTGACGTTGACGTTGGCGATTATGGCATTATCAACCTTGTGGACTACACCTCAAAGAGGATATTCCAGTACAACCGTGAATGCGATTTGCTGTTTGTTTTCGGAGGAGAGGGCGACCAGGTGGGAACTTTCAGAGCGCCAAACGCAGTTGAGTCACTTGGCGAAAGTGTTTATGTTCTTGACGGAAGAAAGAACAGCATTACTCGCTTTAACCGAACAATTTTCGGTGAGTATGTACACACCGCAGTTGAGCTTACCGTTTTAGGACGCTACGAGGAAGCAGTTGCTCCTTGGGAGGAAGTATTGCGCCGTGACGGTAACTACTGGTATGCTTATATCGGACTTGGCAACGCATACCTTGAGCAAGGCGAATATGAGACAGCAATGGATTACTTCTATTACAATTCTCGTGGCGGCTACAGCAGAGCATTTAAGTATTATCGAATGGATTTCCTAAGAGAGAACTTCAATAAAATAGTAATAGGCTTTGTTGTACTATTTGTATTATACTTTATCATTAAGCGCGTAATTAAACGAGTGCGCTTAAACAAGAAAAACAACGGAATGGGGGTAGAGTAAAATGCTGGATATGCCAAAACGCAAGTGGCCTCTTCATGTTGTCAAACATCCGTTTGAAGGCTTTGAGGATTTACGCTGGAAAAAGCAAGGCTCAATGAAGGCTGCACTTATAATTCTACTAGCCATGTTTGTTGTGGCAGTTGCACAGCACCGTTTGACAAACTTCCTATTTAACCAGAACCTTGTAAGTGTAAAGTACTTTAACGTAGTGCCTATCATCATTCAAACAGTTGTGCTTTTCTTGACTTGGGTAGTTGGTAACTGGGCAATCTGCACATTGCTTGACGGTGAGGGAACTATGAAGAACATCTTCATAGTAAGCTCATACGCTCTAATCCCTTATATCGCGTCATCAGCAATCAATGTGGTACTAAGCAATGTCCTTGTCAGGGACGAAGAAATGTTCATGACCATCATTGGCATACTCGGAACTGCATGGTCTGTACTGCTAATGATAATGGGGCTTAAAGCAGTACACCAATACTCATTGGGCAAGACCATAGCAAGTGTTTTGCTAACCCTTGCAGCAATTTTGATTATATTCTTCCTGTTGGTTTTATTAGTTACACTTTTCCAGCAGGTATATGTATTCTTCTATTCAGTATACACAGAAATTGCATTTAGATTTAATGTTTAGCAATCTTACGAAAGGAACGGTAGTTATAATGCGTGAAATTCTCAAGAAGCTTACTATTTTCGCAATTGTCCTATGTATGATGCTGCCGCTTGGCTCGTTTGTTGCTATGTCAGAAGATGTGGATGCAACCACGAGTGAAAGCGAAGATGCAGATCAGACCACGGATGAGACCACAGAAGAACCTGGGGACTCTGAAGAAGGCAATGGCAATAAAGATGAAGACGACGAAGCTCTCCTCCCAATTACTGAAGAGGAAGCTCTTGCAAAGACGAAGCTTATAGCTTCAAATGGCAACCTAGAGCTTTATTTAAATGAAGAAGAAGCTCACTTTGCAGTTAAGGTTAAGGAAAACGGCTATATATGGTGGAGCGAGCCATACAATGCTCACGCTGACCTAAGAGCAAACAAAACCTTAAAAAATGACCTTAACTCAAACCTACATTTAACCTACGGTGACAGAACCGTGCGCAACACCAACAAGCTTTCAGTTGCAAAGGATAGCTTGGCAAAAAAGAATGTAAAATATGACATAGCAGATGACGGTTTCACAGTCACATACAAATTCAATACAGGTTTCACAGTGCCCGTTAGGTACACTCTAAGGGATGACTATTTAGAGGTTGAAGTTCTCGTGGATAAAATCGTGGAGCTATATCCCACCGGCGAAGCGGCAAAGGTGCTGCTTGATGTATCGGTGCTGCCTAACATGGGAGCTGCTTCCACTGAAGAAACAGGGTATTTTGTAGTGCCCGACGGTTCAGGAGCAATTATCAACTTCAATAACGGTAAGCAGATTTACAAGGAGTACACGGGCGAGGTTTACGGAACTGACATTACTGAAGTACCTACGTTCAT
>CAZLMF010000051.1:0-11089 GCA_964560565.1 uncultured Oscillospiraceae bacterium | reverse complement strand
CTTTTCACCGTACTCACCTGCAATGGCAATCATATCCTTGCTTGCTCCTGCGACTATGCTGCCCATTTTACATGCTGTTTTGATTAAAGCTCCCGTTTTAAGGGAATGAAGCTTTTCCATCTCCTGTACAGTTATTTGCTTGCCCTCACTTGCAAGATCAAGCTCTTGTCCACCTATCAAGCCTTTAATACCACTTGCTTTAGCAAGCTCTGCAACGCATGCTGTGGAAATGGCGCTATCCACTACCACTCTTGCAAGCATTTCAAAGGCAAGGGCTTGCATTGCGTCCCCTGCTAGAATTGCGTAAGCCTCACCATAAACTTTATGGCAGGACAAGCGTCCCCTGCGATAGTCATCGTTGTCCATGCAGGGTAAATCATCATGTATAAGTGTATATGTGTGTATAAGCTCAACAGCGCACGCAACAGGAAGTGCTCGCTCAACGCTGCCATTGAAAACACGGCAAAACTCAAGGAGTAAAACAGGGCGAATTCTCTTTCCTCCTGCATCTAGGCTATACTGCATAGCCTCGGATACCCCTTTCTTCGGAGCATCAAAGTCCCTAATAATTGCCACAAGCATATCGTTAATTTGATCTATATAGTTGGAAATCCTTAAGTTAAAGCTATTTGTCTTTTGTAGTTCCATTAATGTCCTGCTCCGTTCCCGATTGTAGTGTAGTAATTTTAAGCTGTGCTTCTTCAAGCTGCTTTCTGCAGTTGACAGCAAGCTTCGTACCCTCTTCGTAGAGCTTAATAGATTGCTCTAAGGGCAAGTCGCCCTTTTCCATTTGAGATGTAATCTCATTTAATCTTTGCATAGCTTCTTCGAATGTCATTTTCTACCTCCAAATCATAATACCGAGGCATCAACCGTTCCATCACCTAGCTTGACCATGATTTTATCGCCTTTGGTAAGCTCATCTACTGACTTAACTATCGCATCGCCTTTGTAGGTGATAGAATAACCTCTGGAAAGCACGCTTAGCGGACTTAACGCTTCAATGACACCAATATGCTTTTTTAGTGCATTCTCACGTTCCTTTATTGCCTTTTCTATGCTAAGCGTAAGCTTTACAACGTAGCCTTGCAGCTTCTCTCTTTGTAAGCGTATACTGCCTTTGGGTGATAATGCATTTAGGCGTGAATACGTTGAAAGGAGAGCTGTTTTTTTGACACTATATATGCCTATTGTATAATTATACATCATTTCTTCTGATTTGGAAATATCTTTTTGTAAAATTAACATATCCGGTACTGCAAGCTCAGCTGCAGCAGATGGCGTAGGAGCCCTTAAATCTGCTACAAAATCAGCAATAGTGAAGTCGGTTTCATGACCTACTGCGGAAATAATCGGTATTTTGCTGTTGTATATAGTATGAGCAACCTTTTCATCATTAAACGCCCATAAATCCTCAATTGAGCCTCCCCCTCTGCCAAGGAGAATAACGCTTGCGTCGGTGGATTGAGCTAATGTAATCGAGCTACATATTGATGCAGGGGCATTCGCACCTTGAACTAGGGTGGGTATTATTACAACCTCAGTAACAGGAAATCTTCTGCCTATTATGTTTAGCATGTCCTGCACAGCAGCACCTGTTTTTGCGGTAATAAGGCATATTTTCCTAGGCATATAGGGAATGGGGCGCTTATGCGCTGGGTCAAACAGCCCCTTTGCTTCAAGTTTTTCCTTGAGCTGTTCATATGCAAGGTAAAGTGCGCCTATACCGTCAGGCTGTATTTCTTCTGCGTAAATTTGATATATCCCATCACGCTCAAAGGCTTGTATACTACCGCGAACAATTACCGCAAGCCCATTTTCAGGGGTGAACTTGATGTTACTTGCGTAGCTACTAAACATTATAACCTTAATAGCTGATGTGTCATCTTTTAGTGTAAAGAAAAAATGCCCTGTCTTTTTGTGATTGACAAAGTTTGAAATCTCGCCTTTTATCAATAAGTTTCGCAGTTTTAAGTCATTTTTAATTTTCAATCCAATATAGCGGTTAAGTTGGGATACAGTTATAACAGTTTGGCTACTCATCACTGCTCCTTATTGCTCCTGCTCATCATTTTCTATCTGTGTTTGTGTGTTTTCTGTTGACAATCCCATGTCACGGACATATGCGCCAAGTAAGCCGTTGATAAAACGACTTTCCTCTTTCCCTGCGTATTTTTTATCTAGCCTTAGTGCTTCGCTTATAACAATGCTTGGCTCTATTTGTTTGGTGTAGTTAAGCTCGTACAAGGCAAGCTTTAGTATTGCCATAGTGCTTGCAGGCATACGGCTCGCTGAGCGCTTAGCGCTATATTTCCTAATAATTTCGTCAAGCTCGTCCGTCTTAAGCAAAACCTCGCTTGCAAAAGCACGTACTTCTTCGTCTGTCTCAAGCTCATCAGCATTAAGTTGCGCTTCAGCGGCAGCGCCAATTATCTCCTCAACGGAGGAATCGTTAAGCATAGCTACAAATAAAAGACGGAAGGTATTTTCCCTCATTCTCTTTCGTGAAATCAATATTATCATGCCTTTCCTGCTTTTATGCAAAGCTAACCCTCCGAATGGAGGGTTAAATGTTTTATTCTTTATCAGTCGCCTTAAAGGAAACGCCCGAAATATTGACATTAACCTTAGAAACCGGTATCCCTGTCATGCTTTGCACCGCTTCTTTAACCGCTGACTGAACATTCTCTGCAACTGTTGTGATTTTGTGTCCGTATTTTATTACGACGTTTAAGCTTACCTCTGCGACTTCACCAATAAGGTCAATCTTGATTGGGTTAATGCGGTTTGGACGAAGAAAAAGCTTTCTAATGCTAGTCTGGGGAGGCATACCAATGCTTTCTATCCCGTCAATCTCATCAGATGCCAAACGTGCAATCGTGGCAATTACTTCCTCCGAAATCTTAAGGCTGCCCTTTAGCTTTGTATTTGATGTTTCCACAATATTTCCTCCCTCGAAAGAATTTCTAACGAGAAAGAAAACTCGTTAGTGTCCGTAGAATTTAAGTGTCAAAATCCGTGATTTGATACTATTATACCATAAATTCAGAAAGACACAACTATTTTACTTCAAGAATTTCAATAAATTCTGATTCAACTTGCACCTCTCCAAGTAAAAGCGCTTTAATCTGTGCAGCCTCGCTTGGGACAAGCCCGTTAGTTTTGACAATAATGCTTGCTGCATTGTCATCTAGGTAAACTATGCAGTCCTTAAATCCCTTTGCTTTAATGAGGTTTTCTATCTTGCTTTCGCTTTCCATTCTACTGGTAAGGCTTACTGCATCAACTGCCACCATTGCAAGCTCATCCTTTGTCAAGTCCCCTGCAATAAATAGAGTTTCAAGTGTTTCAACCGCTTCATCACGACTCTTAAGCTTATCTAAGCGTGCTTGAGCAAAGTACTCGTCGGAAGCTTTTTCTGCTTCAGCGTCCACTTGCGTTGTATCATCGGCTACAACACCCGAAACAAGCATTGCATCTCCGTATTCCCCTCCGCTATCAGTGCCGCTCTCAAGTGTATCGGACACAGGAAATGCGTTATCTGATTGCGCAAGAACATAGTTTAAATAAATCGCAATCCCTAATATTAACGTCAAGCATGCTAAAATAATTTGTTTTTTCCCAACAATCATGTTTAACCCTTTTTTCATAGTAAATCTCCTTTTCTCCGCCGATAAATTATTTAGCAAAAGTCGAACCATGACGGTGAGGCTGACCTGTTATTTTGTTACATATATTCGTGCTGAGGATATATCAAACAGCTTAGATACTGCTTCTAATATACTTTGCTCCACATAAAGACTGTCACCGCCCTCACAAACCACAAGTACACCACGAATTTTAGGCTCTATTACGGTTTTGACAAGTGCTTGCTTGCTGCCCGATTGACCGTCGACTAAAATATAGCTGTTTTCAGCTTGGCTCTGGTGGCTTGAATTGGTCTTTATGCCACTTTCGAACTGCTCGGAATCGTCACTGCTTTGCTTGCCTTCCACAGCAAATATGTACTCCTCGCTGCTTTCAAGGGTGACCATGACCTCAAGCTTACCTACCCCTTCAATCTTCGACAGTATCTCGGTAAGGCGTTTTTCAAGCTGATTCTCGACATCTTCGTTAGAAACTGTACTAAGCTGAGTAGTTTGGGTGGTTTGCTTGGAATCTCCTCCAAAAAGATCGGACAGAAATATTAAAGCAATTCCAATCATGCCAACCACAAAGATTATTCCTATGAGCTTATCGCTCTTTAGCTTTTCCGTTATGCCGCTCAAGCCTTTTAGGTTTACAAGTCCGCTCTTACTCATTTCTATCCTCCGCTTTTTCTATGAGTATGGCAATATCCTCACCAACCTCCCTTTCTACTATCTCTCTGGCGACACCCTCAAATCCCATATTCGGTAATAAGAGCTTAACCTCAATAATAGATATGCTGTAGGTTGGTGAAATATTTATCTTTGCCAAAATTTCCGTTGTCTCGATTCCCTCCTGCGACAAAATTCGCCCAAGCTCACGCGATAAATTATCCTGCGCATTCACCGCCATATTCTCCAATATACTGTTTTGTAGGGTGATATATTCCGACGTTTCAACTATATTCTCAGAAGTGGGAATCGATAAGTTAATATCACCGCTCACAAAAGGCGAGATTACCCCTAAAATAAGAAACAGCGATATAAGCAACTTTAACTGCTTTTCAAAAGTACCGCTAGGTACAAGCATTTTATATACCGCTGTGCCTATCCCGGCTAAACAAACAGTAGTTATAACTTCCTTAAATGTGTTCATCCCAATCCCATCCCCATCGCAAGAATTAAAGCTGTTGAAATAACAAGTATCACGCACATGCTGGCAAGTAACGCTAAAATAATTGTTAGCGCCGCAGAAGCGCTGACTAGCATGTCCGATATACGCTTAATACCGAATAAGTTTCCTACCATTGCCGCACCTGAAATTGCAAGCTTCACCATAAGCACATTTATTATTGTTGGTAACATGGTGGAAATACCAACTATGATGCCAAAGGTACCTACCCCTGCTTTAAGCAGCCCTAAACTGCCGTGCAAAGTGTTCATCGCCTCTGCTACCGCACTGCCTACAATAGGCAGCAATCCCGATACTGCAAATTTTGCCGCCTTTAGCGTCACACTGTCAGCCGCTGCACCCACAAAGCCCTGCAAGGTTAAAAGCCCCACATATACAGTCATCATCAGCCCTATAATCCATGTGAGAAGTGTTTTGATGCCTTTTGCTATGCCTACTAGGTTAAGCGTAGGGTTTATTGCAGCCACGATTGATAGGGCAAGAAATCCACCAATGAGTGGCACTAGCGTATTTGCTGCAAACTGCGCCATGAACTGCGCCACTGAAAAGAGAGTAACATTGTATATCGAGGCTGTCGTGATGTTCCCGCTCACTGCAATAACGCCTGTGAACACGGGTATGTAGCTTAATAGAAAGGTGCTTGCAAGCTTCAGCGTTTGACAGGCTGAATATATGCAGTCGCTTATTTGAACTGCGACGATTCCGGCTGCCACTACAACGCCGACTAAATTAAAGGTCTGAGCAAGTTGACTGTTTTCGTTTGATTCTTTGAATCCCTCGAGCAAAGCGCAAAGCATTATTACTGCGCAAATTGCCATTAAAAGCTTCAGTGGAGCTGTTACCTCATCCTTTACCATGTCAAACAGCCCTGAGAATATCGAATCAGGTGTAATGGACATTATCCCTGCTGTATCCTCAAGAGAAATTGAGTTTTCATCGAGATAATTTTGTGCTTGTTCGGGGATTGCCTGCTCCATTTCATCCTTTCCGATGATGTCCAGAGGTCCGGCATATACAGGTTTAGCAAGCAGGATAAAAAGCAAAATAACATGTATTATCACCAGTATTCGTCTCATTTTACGCTCCTATATCTTAACGTCTTGCTTATGTTTATATGTTTATATATTTATTAAGCCTAGTACTATTTCTGAAAGCTTCGTGAACATAGGCAGAGCTATAATCAATATTGCTATTTTTCCTCCAAGCTCCAGCTTGCTTGCAATTGCTGTTTCCCCTGCATCACGGCAGCTGTCACAAGCTAACTGCGTTACATAACATATCCCAAGAGATTTAATGAGTGTTTGAGAAAACTCATTTGCCACATTGAGCTTTGAAAGCAGGTTTTGCATAGTGGCGAAAATCGGCTCAATGCTTGCAATTACAACGCCAAGTATTATCACACCGACAATTAGCGAAATAAACATACCATATTCGGGCTTGTACTGCTTTAGAATAATACTAAGCACAGTGGCAATAAGCGCAATAGCAATAAGTGCAATTACATTCATTGCTTTCACCAAAGACCGAATAAAGTCTTTATGGTTTCAAACAGCTTGCTGATTTCGGTGATAATCATCATAAGTACAACGATAAGACCTGCAAGAGTTGTCATCATCGCCTGCTCCTCCCTACCTGAGCGTACAAGCAGTTGGTTGAGCACTGCAACTATTATTCCTATTGCCGCTATCTTAAAAATTAAATCAACTTCCAAGGCACTTTCCTCCTCAAATTATCAAAATTGACACGCCCAACGCAATAAGCGGCGCCAATGAGCGATACATTTTCCCTTTTTTTGTTTGCTCTTCCTTTGCATCATTTAGCCTGCTTTTTACAAGCTGTGAATGTAGCTCAATATTGCTTAATTGACCATCTATATCACTTGTTCCAAGCCTAAGCCCGATAGCACGCAGGATTTCCTTATCCCCTTCATTCAAGCTTGTTTGTGCATTTTGCACACCTGTTTCCCATGCAAGCTGAAAATTTCTTGTCTGCTCAAGCTCAGTCCTTACGCCCTTGATAAATTGCAGTTTTTCAAGTGTTGGATTTCTGTCCAGCGACTCTATAAGCTCATATACAGATAGCGCGCGATAGCGTATTTGAAGCGACATTTCCTCTAGCATTGCAAGCATTGCTTCAAGCTCTAAAACTCGCCATTTAAGTCTTGCCGACATGTACAACCCTATCATAAAGCCTGTCAATACCAGTACTCCCGCACCTATGTACTTTATCATTCTCATCCACCACCCTCGAAATCTGCTTTACATTGCCCCCTGACAATAAAACTATATAGTCAAACGCACCTTCGAAAAGCAGTGCCGCAATATGCTTTCGTCTGTATATATCCTCAATACTATCCGCATGAGCAGTTGCAAGGAGCTTAACACCTGAGTGTACTCCGCTGCGCAAGCTTTGGCAGTCGTCCTCTCCGCCGATTTCATCGCATACAATAACTTGTGGGGATAATGCTCGAAGCGCTGTGATAACTCCAGCTGATTTTGGATATCCGTCAAGGACGTCGCTGTTTTCTCCTACGTCATTTTGCGGAGTTCCTCGGTAGCTAGCGGCAATTTCGCCTCTTTCGTCAATGATTGAAAGCTTGTGCTTTTTGCCTATTTGACGGCATAAGTCACGCAGAATGGTTGTCTTTCCGCTTGATGGTGCGCCAATAAGCAAAATGCTTGCAATACCATGGCAAGTAAGCGTATCTGTTATTTCGTTTGCACAGCCTAAAACCTGTCTTGCTATACGAATATTAAGTCCCGATATATCCTTGATACTTTCAATCTCCCCCGACTTTACAACCGCAGTACCGCAAATGCCTACACGATGCCCCCCTCTTACGGTGATAAAGCCTTGCGCAAGCTCCCTTGAGTATGTATGTATTGAATATTCGCATACCTGCTTAAAACTGTCCTCTATATCACGAGGTGTAATTATCATGCTTTGTATGGGGATTAGCTGGCGGTTGCACATACTAACTGCAAAGGGACGTTGCAGGCGTAGTCTTAGCTCATGTGTCTGCTTGCGCTCAAGCTCCGATAGCCTATAAAGTTGTTCTCTTATTCGTACGGGCAAATACTCAGCCGCTTGCTCAAATGGTGATGTGTATGTACTTATCATTTTTGTTTTGCCTCCTAATTTGGACTTGCTATATACTATGCAAGCTTGTACTATTGGTAGAACAAGAACGCTGAAAAAAGAGAACGAGGCATTAACGCACAAAAATGCCCTCTGTCATTAGTACAGAGGGCATAAAAGTATTTTGTATGAGAATTATTTTACAACATCGGAGTATTTGTACGCTTGCCATATGAGGTCAACCATATAATCCCTTGTAATAGCTGCATTTGGATATGCATAATCATCGTATAAGTCAAGCATTTTATATGCATGCAAGTCAATATAAGCTCCAAGCGCCCAAGATGGTATCTCAGCTACATCGGGTATGGGCAAAGGGTTTGTAGTTTCTACATTAGGCAGCGCCACAGCATGCTTTACAAGAATCACAGCTTCGGCTCTTGTGGGTATTTCATCGGTAACGAAGTTTTCACTACTTATAATTTTTCTTTCAAGAGCAAGCTTAACATAGGGTTTCAGGTAAAGGGGTATTTTGTGGTTATTTGCAAGACCTGTATTAATGCAGGTGGTGAGACTACCCTCAAGCTTTGAGGACGCTATAAGCGCTATAAGAAATTCCCCTCGGGTGACTTGTTTATCGGGCATGAGGAAATACGCATTGCCTATCTTCTCCCCTGCATAAACGCCCTTTTCCGCAAGCTTAATTGCCGCATAGTGGCTGGGATTGCTGTTCATATCTGCATAGTTAAAGCCTGCTTGTTTTTCAATTGTAATCTCGCAGAAACTTTCCTTACAAGTGTTGCCGTATATATCGCTTGCCACAAAAGTAAAGCGATCCTCCCCTGTCATATCCGGAAAGGGGCGATAGATAAAGGAAATGCCATCAAATGAAATCACGCCCTTTTGAGGCTTTGAGGTAAGTGTGATTTTCACCATATCCCCCTCTGGATCAAATACGGGGATTTTACCGCTAAGTGTCGTATTTTTTGTCGTTGTATATGTTCCGCTTTCAGCTGTTGGAGAGTTGTTATAGCTATCGAGCAGATTTATGGCAGCTATTGTTGTTCTTCCTCCCTCGCAGCTTGGTATGAAGCTGATTTTTGCAAGTTTTGCATCACCTTGTGGCGAAAGGCATAGCATGTCTATTTCCTCTCGGTCAAGCTCTTCGTATTCTATAACCGCACGTTCGCCGACTTTAAGCAGTGCGCTTTCAGCATCAGGTAAGCCGGTAATAGTGATACTTAAAAGCGTGCCTTTAGGGACGCCAAGACGGTTTTCAAGAGCTGTGCAGCTTAGTGTGAAGTTTGAGCCCTTGACAGCTGCAAAGCTAATCTCGTGGTTTTCTGCTACCGGTGCATTTGCCACAATATCAAACATAGCACCGTTTGCTGTTGTTGTAACGCAAAAAACTGCAACCATCATCGCCAGAATCAGCTTGAATTTCCTTTTCATAATTTTCCCCTTTTCAGCAATATAATTTTACCTCAAAAATTGATAATATCTACAAACTATATTTTCCCAAAGGGTTTAAATAATACTCCTATCACAAAAATACTTCAAAGGACTTGCAAAGAGGTATAGCAAAGTGATAAAATACTATACGAAAGGACGTGACCTAATTTGGCTCATCAATTTGTTTTAATTCTTGATTTTGGCGGACAATATAATCAACTAATCGCACGCAGAGTACGTGAATGTGGTGTGTACTGCGAGGTACACCCATATAACCTCTCAATTGAGAAAATTAAAGGGCTTAACCCCGTAGGTATTATCTTAACAGGAGGCCCTAACAGCGTTTACGCTGATAATGCCCCTAAGCTTGACCCTGAGGTCTTTAACCTTGGCTTGCCTGTTTTAGGCATATGCTACGGAATGCAAGCTATGGCTCATGCTCTTGGCGGAACGGTCGCTCACTCTGATGCAGGCGAGTATGGTCGCACTACTACTAATCTTGTTGGGGATTCAAAGCTATTCAAAGACATTCCTCTAAGCGGCAGCACATGGATGAGCCATGGTGACTATGTGGAAGTAAAGCCCGAGGGCTTTACACTTACCGCAAGCTCTTCAGTTTGCCCCATAGCAGCCATGGAGGACACCGCGCGCAAGCTTTATGCGGTGCAGTTTCACCCTGAGGTCAACCATACCGATAATGGCACTGATATACTCCGCAATTTCTTAAATGAAATTTGCGGCTGCACAGGTGATTGGTCAATGGAGGATTACCTCAAAACCGCTATTAGTAACGTTCGCAAGCAGGTCGGTGATGGCAGAGTGCTACTTGCCTTATCTGGTGGTGTTGACAGCTCTGTTTTAGCGGCACTTCTTGCCGAAGCGGTTGGTGATAAGCTTACTTGTATTTTCGTTGACCATGGTTTTATGCGCAAAAATGAGGGTGATGAGGTTGAGCAGGCGTTTAAGTCGTGGGATCTTAACTTTATCCGTGTAAATGCGCAAGATCGCTTTTTAGATAAGCTAAGTGGTGTATCCGATCCCGAAACCAAGAGGAAAATCATTGGCGAGGAGTTTATTCGAGTATTTGAGAGCGAAGCTAAAAAAATCGGCAAAGTTGATTTCCTTGCGCAGGGCACAATTTACCCCGATGTTATCGAGTCGGGCACAGGCGATTCTGCGGTGATTAAATCCCACCATAATGTTGGCGGATTGCCCGATTATGTGGATTTTAAGGACATTGTCGAGCCACTTAGGATGCTATTTAAGGACGAGGTAAGAAAGCTTGGTGCGGAGCTTGGACTGCCGGATTATTTAGTGTGGAGACAGCCATTCCCAGGACCTGGGCTTGCTATTCGTATTATAGGTGAGATTACAAAGGAGAAACTTGATATACTAAGGGACGCTGACTTTGTGTTCCGTAGGGAGATTGCAGCAGCAGGAATGGATAGGGATATAAATCAGTATTTTGCTGTGCTCACTTCCATGCGTTCAGTGGGCGTAATGGGTGACGGGCGCACCTATGATTATGCGCTTGCACTGCGAGCTGTGACCACTACCGACTTTATGACCGCTGATTTTGCACGCATACCATATGAGTTGCTTGAAAAGATTTCGGTTTGTATTGTCAATGAGGTGAAGAATATTAATAGAATTGTTTATGATATTACTTCTAAACCACCGGCAACGATTGAGTGGGAGTAGTAGCTACTGGTTTCGAGCTTGCAATACAATATGAAAATAT
>CAZLMF010000050.1:0-11365 GCA_964560565.1 uncultured Oscillospiraceae bacterium | reverse complement strand
CTACTTCTCTAACTTTTGGATTACGTCACCTAAACTGTTTGCATTGATTTGGACACCAGCCTGGATAATTATTTGGTCGATGATGATTAACCCATGGAACATCTTCACTAAGTTATTCAGCCTAATCGGAAGCTTTTTAAGCGCGATTTACGGAGCACCTCTTCTTATTGGGCTTATTGTGCTTGCGGTGATACTTATAGTATTTGATATAGCTTGGACAAAACGACTCAGTGCTACGGAATGGGGAGGTCCGGTAAAGATATGATTAAAACAATAAAAAAATCCTTTGCCCTCGCAGGCTCATGGTATACTATACCGATATTTATTATTATATTCAACTTATTTTTCAACGCACCATCAATCTTTCTTGATGGTGAGGCTAGCGAAACAGTGGCAATTAATCTGCCCTTCTTCGGGTTAATGATGATGGCAGTATTTACGCTTATAGGATATAGCAATATGTTCATAACCGCAGTAACATATGGGCAGACAAGAGCAAACAGCTTTAAACTTGTAACCCTTTCAAACCTTTTATACTTTGGAGTAATTGTTGCATCAGAGATTGTTGCAAACGTTATGCAAGTTGTGTTAAGTACTATTAGGGGAGCTAAAGTAGAATTACTGTTTGACCTTTCCCTTAGAAATATTAGTTTGTTCCTAGTTGGCTCTGTTTTTCTTTTGGCTCTTTGCTCATTAATTAACCTGCTTGCAGTTAAATACAAATGGGTTTTCGGAATCTTATTTGCTGCTATTTTTGGTGCGCTTATTTCAATAGGGATTTTTGTTGGCATTAGGATTTCCTCAGGCGATCTTGAGGTTCCCGCATGGCTTAAATCCGGTGAATTTGATTTTATCCTAAATAGTCCTCTACTTTACTTTGCAATCATACTTATTACTCTTTTATGCTATTATCTGCAATGGCAGGTAGCAAAAAAGCAAAGCTTTGACAAATAATCATTCTCCTAAATGCAAATACGCTCTCGTGAAGAAAGTTCTTTCACGAGAGCTTATATTTTTATGTCTTATTTAACGATTTTAAATCTATCCTCAATCGGCGAGAATTCCTTTTCTTCTGCGGGGGCAACGGGATGCCCAAAAGGCATCTGTGCAATTAGCTTCCAACTGTCAGGAATGCCCCATTGTTTTTTTACCTCGTCATCAATTATCGGGTTGTAGTGCTGTAGACTTGCGCCTAGCCCCTCCAATTCAAGAGCTGTCCATACAATAAATTGAAGCATCCCTGATGACTGCTGTGACCAAATGGGAAAGTTATCCTTATAAAGCTCAAACTGCTTTTGAAGCCCCTCTACCACTGTTTGGTCCTCAAGAAATAGAACTGTGCCAATGCCACTGCTAAAGCCGTCTACCTTTGCCTCGGTATTCGAGAAATTATCAGCAGGCACCAGTGGGCGCAGGGTTTCCTTGACGATTGACCAAAGCTTATCGCTTTGCTCACGCATGAGCAGTACAACCCTTGCGCTTTGCGAATTAAAGGCTGACGGAACATGCAAAACTGAATGCTTTATTACCTGCTCGATGGTTTCATCGGATACATTGGTATCCTTTGAAATTGAGTAAATTGACCTGCGGGACTTAACCGCATCGTGAAAGCCTTTGTTAGACATTGCTGACATAATTATCTCTCCTTTACACTTTAGTTGGCTTAATGTTTAGATTACAAGTGATGGAGGAGTGTGAACCCTAGTTGCAAGATCAGCGTCAAGCTGATAAAGCCCCTTGCCATCTGTGGCAAACAAGTCATACTTGCTGATAAGGTTCTCAGCGTTCATCTCTTCTTCGCCCTGCTCCTCAATAAACCAATCAAGGAACTTCATGGTGCGATATTCCTTAACGGCAGCTGCAGCAGTATATATGTTATTTATAGAATCGGTGACAAACTGTTCATGCTTTAGTGCTGCCTCAATGGGTGTCTTGAAGTCCGTAAATTTTCTTGTGGGATCTTCAATTTGTTTTAAGGTAACAGCTTCGTTATTGTTTTGAAGGTACTTAACAAACAGCATTGCATGGTCACGCTCCTCTTGAGCCTGAATATAATACCAATTTGCGAAGCCCTCGAGCCCCTCTTTATTATAGTAGTTGCTAATTTCAAGGTACAGGTATGCAGAGAAAAACTCCTTATTTACCTGATCATTTAATAAAACTACGACTTCTTTGTTTAACATTATTATCACTCCCTTTTGTTTTCTCGGAAAATTTTATCTCCGATAGCTTTAGTATACATTAAGCTTTGCATTATTTCAAGTGTGTGTGAGTAATTTACACAAAGTCTACATTTGAATACCCTTGCGCAATTATATCGCAGGATTTATCAAACTTTTTCTTTTCTTCCTCAGTAAGTGTCAATGTAATAATGCGCTCAATGCCATTGACACCTATTATACAAGGCACTCCTGCATATACTCCTTCTCTGCCATACTCGCCTTCAAGCAACGTAGACACCGTCAGTACACTGTTTTCGTTGCCGAATATCGCTTTTGTTATCCTGACCATTGCCATTCCAATGCCATAGTAGGTGGCTTTTTTAGCTTCGATTATTTTTTGCGCCGCCCCACGAACATCGTTCTCTATTTCCTCTATACCCTTGCAAGAGTATTCGCCGTTTGACTCCGCGCACATTTCAACAACAGGCTTTGTAGCTACAAGTGCCTGTGACCATGGGACAAACTCGCTGTCACCATGCTCCCCTATTACATACGCATGAACATTGCGTGGGTCAACATTGAAGTATGTGCCAAGCATATAGCGCAGGCGTGCAGTGTCAAGGGTTGTGCCTGTGCCAATTACACGACTTCTCGGAAATCCTGAAATAGTTTGTGTAATATGAGCCATAATATCAACAGGATTTGTTGCGATTAGGAAAATTCCACTAAACCCTGATTCCATCACAGGCGAAATAATTGATTCAAACACTGCTTTGTTGCGCATTAATAGATCACGTCTAGACTCACCCGTTCGCTGAGATACCCCTGCGGAAATTGCAACTATATCCGCATCATGGCAGTCGCTGTAATCACCGGCGGTAATTTTCATGTGTGAGCCGGAGAAAGCAAGCCCATGATTTAAGTCCATTGCCTCCCCTTCCGCCTTTTTGCGATCTAGATCAATGAGCACAAGCTCATCACAAGCGTTTTGGTTAAGCAGTGCATACGCATAGCTCATTCCGACAAATCCTGTGCCGACAAGTACAACTTTTCTACTTTGATCTTTCATATATATCACACCTTTTTTAATTTCTACTAAACATATATATCTAGTATGTGTATTGATAGGTTTATTATATCCACTATTTATGGTGATATTAAGACCATTGTTTGTACTTTGTGTAAATATTTCATATTAATAATTGTTATTGTTGACCAAATATATTATTATAATTATAGAGCAGTAATACTTTCTGCTTTACAAGAAATAATATTTAAGCTAATTAGCCAATAAAAAGGAGTGTTATTATGTCAATCACTAAAATTAAGTCCATACATGGGCGCGAAATTCTTGACTCAAGAGGAAATCCCACCGTTGAAGCAGAAGTTGTACTTGAAGGCGGCGCAATAGGTTCTGCCGCTGTCCCATCGGGAGCATCAACAGGCATATTTGAAGCTGTTGAGCTTCGTGATGGGGATGAATCCCGCTATCTTGGCAAGGGTGTGCTAAATGCAGTTGAAAATATCAATGGAGCAATTTTTTCGACTTTGCAGGGTATGGATGCCACAAAGCAAGCTGAAATCGACAAAACCATGATTGACCTTGACGGGACACCGAATAAATCAAGGCTTGGCGCAAATGCAATCCTTGCTGTTTCCCTCGCAACAGCAAAAGCTGCCGCTTCAGCGCTCAATCTTCCCCTTTATCAGTATATCGGCGGTTGTAATGCACATACCTTGCCTGTCCCTATGATGAATATCTTAAACGGAGGTGCTCATGCGGCAAATAATGTTGACGTTCAGGAATTCATGATTATGCCTGTAAGTGCGCAGACCTTTACCGATGCACTTCGTATGGGTACTGAAGTTTTTCATAGCCTTAAAAATGTGCTTTCAGAACGTGGACTTGCCACCTCTGTTGGCGATGAAGGCGGATTTGCCCCTGACCTTAAAAATGACGAGGATGCCCTTGCCGCTATTATTAAAGCTATCACCAATGCAGGCTATGAAGCCGGCACAGACTTCAAAATTGCAATAGATGCTGCAACAAGCGAGTGGTATCAGAAGGACGGAACATATCTACTACCTAAAAATCAGCAGTCAATGACACGCTCGGAGCTTGTAGCATATTGGAAAATGCTATGCAATAAGTATCCGATAATATCCCTTGAGGATGGTGTCGCTGAGGATGATTGGGATGGCTGGGCTGAACTTACTGATGCTATAGGTTCGGATGTGCAGCTTGTGGGCGATGATCTGTTTGTCACGAATACCGATAGGCTTAGCAAGGGCATTAAGCTAAAGGTTGCAAACTCGATACTTGTTAAGCTCAACCAGATTGGCAGTCTTACTGAAACCCTTGAGGCTGTTCGAATGGCGCAAAACGCTGGTTATACAGCAGTTATTTCCCACCGCTCGGGTGAAACCTCCGACACTACTATTGCCGACCTTGCTGTTGCAACTAATGCAGGGCAGATTAAGACAGGCGCACCCTCAAGAAGTGACCGTGTATCGAAGTATAACCGACTTATTGCTATTGAGGAGGAGCTTTGCGACACCTCTGCTTTTCCCGGAGTGAATGCTTTTACCAGTATATTGAATTAACTTTCAATAATATGATGACTCAAAAAGCCGCTTTTTGCGGCTTTTTTCGTCATAAAAAATATATATCTTGTTCATATTGTTTTTACAATTACTATTCAAATAGACAGTAAAAATTATGTTATAATATACTAAAGATTGTTGAAGGAGTGTGCAAAATGCGTTCAATAAAAACCAAAATAATGGCAGCGGGTCTATCAATCATATTAATAATGGGTCTTGTCATTGGGGGTGCAGTATCTGTAATATTTTATCAAAATTCACTTGCCAACATGGAGAGCATCCTAAGTTCAAATGCAACAGCTTATGCTCAATCAATTCGAAATGCAGTTTCTGTTTACAAGGTACAGCTCGAGAATCTTGCATCACAAAGCATTATAACTGATGATTCTTTATCAATTTCACAAAAGGAGGCTATTCTAGCAAAAGAAGCAAAAAGATCCTCCTTTAAAGACTTTTCTGTTGCGTACGGCGACGGGAAAACTTATAGCGATACTGATATTTCTGCGAGAGATTATTTCAAAGAGGCAATGAACGGACAAACCTACATATCAAGTCCAATAATAAGACTTACTGATGGTTCAGTAACCATTATGGCTGCTACAAAAGTTAATAACAGCACAAATTTTTATGGCGCATTATATGGAGGTATTTACTACACTACCTTTGGTGAACTTATTGATAATATAAAGATTTCCGAAACAGGTTATGCTTTTATCGTTGATAAGAACGGATCAATAATTGCTCACCCTGATAATAATATTGTAGTTGATTATGCTACTGATGCAGAAACTGCTAAATCCTCCGATGCAGGAAATTCAATTTCAGGCTTTGTAGATCAAATGACTGCGAACGAAACTGGCAATTCTACATACACCTTCAACGGCGTAAAAAGGTTTGTAAGCTATATTCCCATAGAAGGAATTGAGGGTTGGTCCCTTGCAGTTACAGTTGAATATGATGATATGATGTCAGATTTTTACACTACCCTAACAATGATTGGTCTTTTAACTGTAGTCATTATGGTTTTAGGTGCCATTGGATGTTTATTTATAGCAAATGGCATTGCAAATCCTATTAAAAAAGTTACTAACCGCTTAGAACTGCTTTCTCAGGGCGACTTAACTTCTGAAGTGAAGGCAATTTCCAATAAGGATGAAGTCGGGAAGCTTTCGAACTCGCTTACTAGAACTATTGAAAATCTCAATATTTATATAGGTGATATAAGTAGTGTCTTAGGTGAAATATCAAATAGCAATCTAGATATTGATGTTAATGTTGACTATTTAGGAGACTTTGCTCCTATTAAGAATGCACTTACCACCATTGTAAGCGCTCTAAACGAAACCCTTAGAAAGGTGAATGAAACAGCTATCAATGTCAATGACGGTGCACAGCAGGTGGCATCTAACGCTCAAAACCTATCGCAAACCACCACTGAGCAGGCTGCTACTGTTGAGGAACTATCGTCCACAGTTGCTACAATCGCTGAGCAAATTAAAATCAGTGCCGATAATACTCGTAGCGCAAATCTACTTTCTTCTGATGTAGGCATTGAAATCGACAAGGGTAATGCGCATATGAAGGAACTTCTCGCTTCAATGAATGACATTGACCAATCCTCTCAAGAGATTTCTAAGATTATCAAGGTCATCGATGATATTGCATTCCAAACCAATATTTTAGCACTTAACGCCGCTGTTGAGGCTGCTCGTGCAGGCGCCGCTGGTAAGGGCTTTGCCGTTGTTGCTGACGAAGTACGCAACCTTGCACTTAAGAGTGCAGAGGCTGCTAATACCACAACTGAGCTTATCGCACGCTCAATTAACTCCGTTGGAAGCGGCATCAAGATTGCAGATGACACTGCAAAATCCATGCAGGTTGTTGTTGACAAGGTAAGCGAGGTAAACAAGCTTGTAGATGAAATTGCAATTGCTACCAATGAACAGGCAGTTTCTGTTGACAGCATCAATGCAGGTATGGCGCAAATCGCTTCTGTTACGCAAAACAACTCAGCTACTGCTGAGGAGGGTGCGGCATCCAGCGACGAGATGTTAATGCAGTCCAACGACCTAAAGGCAATCGTTGACGAATTTAAGCTTAAGTAAAGCTTTAACAAAAAAACGGGTACGGCGAATGCCGTACCCGTTTTTTATTTACTCGGTTTTGAAATGATACACCCGCAATATTTCTGTCGATAAAGTCCAGCTTCCTTTGCCATACTCTGTCCCTCTCGAAAATATGGGCGAAAATCACGGTAGTAAAAATCTATACCCTGCTTTTGTGCGGCACGCTCACCGAGGCTTTTTATCAAGTCATGCTTTTGATATGGGCTTATGAGGAGTGATGTAGTGAATGCATCAAAGCCGTTTGCCTTTGCGTACTCAGCCACCTTATCCATTCTTATTGTATAGCACATTGTGCAGCGTTCATTATCTTCCCCTGTGAACTGCTCCCACTTATCCTGCATAAAACCATCAATGTATGAAACCTTAAAGTTACGCTGCTGTGATAGGATCTTTACGTTCTCCATTCTCCGCTCATATTCCTCAATGGGATGAATATTGGGGTTGTAGTATACTCCCTCAAAGTCAGTTCCCTCCTGCTTAAATACACTTACAGGATAAATCGAGCAAGGCCCACAGCACATATGTAAAAGTAATCTCATTATACTCCCCCTTCCAAGCAATATTTTAACACATTCGTACTCTAAACGCAATCGATGCATTAGTGTAAGGCAATGCCTATTATTGTCACTTTAGTTGCTGCTCTCATATTATAAACCATGATTATATATATTGGGGGTGAAATATAATGGAAGATAGAACAAGAGTAAATCCAAAGGGCTTCTTTACTTATCAGCAGGTAAACCTTATGAATCTGTTTCGTAGACTTTGGGTAGATCATTCAATATGGACAAGGTCATTTATTGTAAGCACCGCGGCAAATTCTCCCGATCTCCCCTTTGTAACAAAAAGACTACTGCGCAATCCGACAGACTTTGCAAATGAGTTAAAACCTTTTTATGGCAGCGTAAAAGCAAGTGAGTTTGAAAAGCTTTTGCGAGAGCATTTATTGCTTGCAGGCAAGCTAATAGGTGATGTAAGATCCGGAAATACAAAGGTAGCAGAAGAAACGCGTCGCAGATGGTATTCCAATGCCGATGAAATTGCAGCTTTTCTTGCCTCAATTAATCCACATTGGAATGAGCAAGAATGGAAACGAATGATGTACGACCATTTAATGATGGTTGAAAATGAGGCAATGTATCGCTTAACAGGTCAGTTCGCTGCTGATATAGCGGAATTTGACCATATACTTGATCAAACATCCATAATGGCAGATATGATGTCTAGGGGAATAATTAAGCAGTTTCGAGTATAAGTCGCGTGTTTGCCGCCGATAATATCGGCGGCATTTTCTTTTTTTGTATGTAGTATTGTAAGCTATCTAAACAATACAAGAATAAAGCCGAATTCTAATGTAATTTTAATCTTTATTGCATTTTAATATAATCATTAGTGTTGTATAATAGAAAGTAGAGAAAGCTTATGAAATACTTAAGGATTTCTTACAGCTTTTATTATACCGCTTTATTATAATTTTTAATAGCGGAATATCATCTATAAAAAGATAAGAGAGGGACAACACAGTGCTAAAGCTCACAAACATCACAAAGAAGTACACCACGGGAGATTTCTCTCAGCATGCGCTAAACGGCGTAAGCCTTGAATTTAGAGAGAATGAATTTATTGCCGTATTAGGGCAAAGTGGTTCAGGTAAGACTACCCTGCTTAACATAATCGGAGGACTTGACCGTTATGACGGCGGAGATCTTATCATTAACGGGAAGTCAACAAAGAAGTTCAAGAACACCGAGTGGGATTGCTACCGCAATAACAGTGTTGGCTTCATTTTCCAAAGCTATAATCTAATCAGTCATATCAGTGTGCTGCAAAATGTTGAAATGGGAATGACGCTAAGTGGCGTTTCTTCACATGAGCGCAAACGCAAGGCTCTTGAAGTGCTTGATCGTGTAGGACTAAAAGACCATGCCAAGAAAAAGCCCACGCAGCTTTCAGGCGGTCAGATGCAGCGTGTAGCTATTGCTCGCGCGCTTGCAAATAACCCTGATATTATCCTTGCGGATGAGCCAACAGGCGCTCTTGACTCTGAAACCAGCGTACAGATTATGAATCTTATACGCGAAATCGCTAAGGATAAGCTTGTAATTATGGTTACTCATAATGCGGAGATTGCAAATGAGTATGCAACACGAATTGTTGAGCTAAAAGACGGAAAGCTTATTAGCGATTCTAACCCTATAACCGCAGATGAACAGCCTCCTAGCAACTATAAGCTAAAGAAAACTGCAATGGGATACTTAACAGCACTAAAGCTTTCATTTAACAATATCCTTACTAAAAAGGGACGCACATTACTCACAGCATTTGCATCTAGCATCGGCATTATAGGTATCGCATTAATTCTTTCCCTTTCAAACGGCTTTGATAAGCAGATTTCAAAGTTCGAAACGGATACAATGTCTCTTTATCCTGTAATAGTTTCCATGGCAACAGCGGAAATTGATGCCGAGAGCATGACTAACATGGCAGCTAATCTTGAGAAAAACAGTTATACCGAGGAGAAGTCTATTTTCCCCTATGATCCTGAAGTAGAGACCATTATGCACACAAATAAGCTTTCAGATGATTATGTCAAGCATCTAGAAAGCATTGACCCGACTTTAGTTTCAGGTATTCAGTATGTACGCACAACAGGTATAAACCTTATGATTAAGAAAAACGGCACGCCAGCTATTTTACCTGCTGCCAGTCTCAATTTCACAGCTTTGCCAAAAAACCTAAATACATTAGAGAAAAATGATATTGTTACAAGAAATTATGATGTCCTAGCAGGCGATTACCCTAAATCAATGAATGATATTGTTGTTGCAGTTGATGCAAGTAACAGGCTCCCTGACTTTGTTGTATCAGCTCTAGGGCTCGACGGTAATGATGAGTCAATATCTTTCGATGATTTTTTAGGCAAGGAAATCAAGCTTATACTAAACGATGACTACTATATTCCTATGGGAGATAATTTCATAATAAACAGCGACCTAGAAGCAATGTATAGTAGTGATAATTCAATTACACTTACAATTGTGGGAATACTAAGAGGCAAGGAGGATGCTGACCTTCCTGTTTCAGGCTCAGGTCTTGCATATAGCTCCGAACTTGTGGATTATGTTCTTGAGGATTCTGCAAAATCAGCTATTGCATTAAAGCAGACTGAAGTTGACTATAATGTCCTTAGCGGCGAAATTATTGATATGTCAACCGAACAGGGCGAGACTACAAAAACCTCTCTACTTTCCTACCTTGGCGCAAACGGAACCCCCTTTATGATTTATGTTTTCCCTGCTGATTTTGACGCAAAAGAGGAAATTTTGACCCATTTAGATGAGTTTAACGAGGGTAAAGCGGATGTGGATAAGATTATATACACAGACCTTGCTGCAATGTTCTCCGCTCTTTCAGGCGATATTATGAGCGCAATTACAATTGTGTTGATTGCATTCTCCTCTATTTCTCTTATAGTGTCAGTAATAATGATAGGCATTATCACCTACATTTCAGTGCTTGAGCGTACAAAGGAAATCGGCGTGCTGCGCTCACTTGGCGCAAGGAAAAAGGATATTACCCGTGTGTTCAATGCTGAAACTGGAATTATTGGTGTTTGCTCGGGCGCTATCGGTATATTTATTGCATGGCTCCTTATATTCCCCACTAATGCGATCATTGAAAATATGTCCAATGTTTCAGATGTGGCTCAGATGAACCCCATCCACGCTACAGTATTGATTGTAATCAGCGTAACACTTACACTTATCGGCGGCTTTATCCCTGCAAAGATGGCAGCTAAGAGAGATCCTGTAATCGCACTAAGAAGCGAATAGTATAAACCTTAATCCCCCACAGCTTTCGCTGTGGGGGATTTGCTTGCAATAAAACGGGCGGAATATTCCGCCCGTTTTTATTTTTAGATATTATGCTTTACTCTGTCTCTCTCCTCGGCACGCTTAGCATTGTTAAAGCGGTCAATTGTGCCAACTAAATAACCTGTTATACGTCTGATACGCTCAAATCCTCCTCTGCCGTCGCCCTCTGTGCGTCCGCAAGCAGGACAGGTCTCGCCGATAATGCCTGTATATCCGCAAACAGGATCACGATCAACAGGGTGGTTAATCGAGCCGTAGCCAATGCCTGACTCCTTCATACAGCGCACAACCTTTTCAAAGGCTTCAATATTGTTCACAGGGTCGCCGTCAAGCTCAACATAGCTGATATGACCTGCATTAGTAAGCTCATGATAAGGCGCTTCGATGTTAATTTTCTCATAAGCACTAATTTTATAGTAAACAGGCACATGGAAGGAGTTTGTGTAATATTCCTTGTCTGTTACGCCTGGTATTGAGCCGTATTGCTTTTTGTCTATGCGTACAAAGCGACCTGAAAGTCCTTCAGCAGGGGTTGCAATAAGAGAGAAGTTGAGGTTTGTTTTTGCACATTCCTCATCCATACGCTCACGCATTCTGC